>CAMWPK010000055.1 GCA_947176115.1 uncultured Clostridia bacterium | reverse complement strand
CCTAGAAGAGATTTGCAAGAAGTTGAAAATTTAATAAAAGATTTTGTTGACAAGATTTTTTTATTGTGCAATAATATTCAAGTAATTAAGCCGATTAGGGAAAGGAGGCGATAAAATGTCAACAGTTAAAGTAGGCGAGAACGAGTCTTTGGACAGCGCTATCAGAAGATTTAAGCGTAAGTGCGCAAGAGACGGCATTATCGGTGACCTCCGTAAGAAAGAGGCTTACGAAAAGCCAAGCGTAAAGCGTAAGAAGAAAGCAGAAGCTGCGCGTAAGCGTATGTACAAGGCATAAAAAAGAGGCGAAAGCCTCTTTTTTAATTCAATAGTTGAATTTAACTATGATACCGTTAAATCAAATAGATTCAAAATTGCAAAGTTTTAGATAAAAGTAGTTTATCCAAGAGGTAAAACAGTTGAGTTTTTACCTCTTTTATTATATAATAAATATATTAAGTTTTTAAGGTTAAAGTATTTTTTATGGATTACAGATCATTGTTGAATAGCGCGCAGATATTGCCTGTTGAGGATACGCAGGGCGCCGTCTTGGTGCTTGCGGGAGCGGGAAGCGGTAAGACGAGAGTTTTGACGTACCGTATCGCTTATCTTATTGAGAAAGAGGGAGTTGACCCGCGCAATATTTTAGCAATTACTTTTACCAATAAGGTGGCTGGCGAAATGAAAGAGCGTATTACTCAAGTTACCGGTCGCGGTGGTATGACTATATCTACGTTTCACTCGCTTTGCGCAAAGATACTTCGCAATGATATATCCAAGCTCGGCGACTTCAACTCCAACTTTTCAATTTATGACGATGAGGACAGCAAGAAAGTAATCGCTCGTATTCTCAAGGCTATGGAGATTGAGGACAACAAGGAATACAAAAAGACTATCAAGTGGCATATATCAAATGCTAAGAACCAGGCGTTGAGCGCTAGCGAATACGCTCCGAGGCTTAAAGGAGAACCTGAGGGGCAACTTATTGCTACCGTATACGAAAGATACGAAAAAGAACTCAGAGAGAACAATGCGTTAGACTTTGACGACTTGCTCTATAAGACATTGCTTTTGTTTGCCACTCACAAGGACGTGCTTGATAAATATCAGGAATGGTTCAAGTATATTCACGTTGACGAGTTCCAAGACACCAACAAAATTCAATATACTTTGGTGAGATTGCTTGCCAATAAGTATGGCAATATCTTTGCCGTGGGCGACGACGACCAGAGTATATACGGTTGGCGTTGGGCGGACGTGTCCAATATTCGCAAGTTTACTCAGAATTTTCCCGATTGCAGAATATACAAACTTGAGCAGAATTATCGCTCGACTAAAAATATCTTGGACGTTGCCAATAAGATTATCGCCAACAATCCGTCGCGTATGGAAAAGACGCTTTGGACTGACGGAGAAAAGGGCGCGAGAGTAATTTACAGGAGCTGTTACGACGAAAAAGTTGAGGCAGATTACGTGTTGGAACAAATTTCCAATCTTATCAACAGCGATGGATATGATTACAAAGACTTTGCAATATTGGTGCGCGCAAGTATGCTGACGAGGTCTTTTGAAGAGAAGTTGGCTCTTTACAACTATCCATATAAACTCATTGGAGGCAACAAGTTCTTTGAGCGAAAAGAAGTCAAGGACTTTTTAGCGTATCTCAAATTAATTTCCAATCCCAATGACAGCGAGAGTATTTTGAGAGTTATCAACGTGCCGAAGAGGGGTATAGGCGATACCGCCGTACAAAAGCTCATTGAGGCGTGCGCTATCAGCAGAGTATCGCTTATGCAAGGTATTCTCAACGTCGATAGCCTACCGCTTACTTCGACTATTAAGAGCAAGATTAAGGGCTTTTCCGAGGTGGTTGCCGTATTGAAAGAAAGAGCTTATATGCCTCTTGCCGACTATATAGATTTTGTCAACTCTTTTGTAAATTTCGCAAGTCAATACGACCCCAAAGACGAAGAAGACAAAAATAGATTGGACAATATAGACGAATATATCACGTCCGTTAAGGAGTACTGCAAGGACAATGCAGATAGCAAACTTGACGAGTATTTGCAGTCAGTATCTCTTGTGACCGACACTGACCAGCCTATAGAGAATTGTATCACGTTAGCCACCGTTCACGGCGTAAAGGGCTTGGAATACAAGTGCTGTTTTATAGTAGGTCTTGAGGAGGGGATATTCCCAAGTTTAAGAGAGGACGACGACCAAGAAGAGAGGCGTATTATGTACGTCGCCGTGACGAGAGCGAGAGAGAAACTGTATCTCACCAACGCGCAGTCGCGATTTAGATATGGACACAGAGATTATTGTATGCCGTCGCGTTTTCTCAAGGAAGGCGGTTTTATTCAAGAGCCGACTACGAGAAGTAGCGTAAGCAATATCATGCGCGACTTCCAAGACGACTTCAACGGCTATCAAGAGATACCGCAGAAGTCGGCGTACAGCAATTACGCCAAACTTCAAGAGATGAAGAAGTTGATGAAGAATTACGCTTCTACGCCGGCCTTTGCAAAGAGCGTGAGCGCGCAAACGCCACAGTCAAAAGACACTTCTGTTTTCAAAGTGGGTATGGAAGTAGAGCATTCGCGATTCGGTCAAGGTAAGATAATCGCAATCACCGGCGAAAATGCAAAGATAGAATTTCCTAAATTGGGCGTAAAGGTTTTTAATCTACGACTTGCGCCAATCAAGGTAGTAGAGTAAACTAAAAATACAGAATCGTGGATATACTTATTTTGATATAAATTTGCAAACGGCAAAATATAACTGCCAAAGGGTGGCGAGGGAGAGTTTATGAACGAAACCAAGAGAATGAGCGAACTTGTAGATTTGCTCAACGAATATGCGTATCAATATTACACGTTGGACAATCCCACGGTTGCCGACGCGGAATACGATAGGCTTTACGATGAGCTTGTCGCTTTGGAAAGCCAGCTTGGCTATAGCCTTGACAATTCTCCCACAAAACGCGTAGGCGACGTTATACTCAAAGGTTTCAAGAGCGTCAAGCACCTTGGCAGACTGTATTCTCTAGACAAGTGCCAGACAAAAGAAGCGTTGTCAAATTGGCTTGACAAACTCGTCAAGACGCGCGGATATATGCCAAAATGCTCGCTCGAGTACAAATTTGACGGTTTGACGATAAATCTGCTTTACAGAGAGGGAAAACTTGAAAGAGCGTCTACCAGAGGTAACGGCATAGAGGGCGAAGAAGTCACCGAGCAAGTCAAGACTATCAAATGCGTACCGCTATCCATTGATTATAAGGGCGTAGTAGAAGTGCAAGGAGAGGGGATTATGCGCCTGTCCGCGCTTGCCGAGTACAACGCAAAAGAGGGGGTTACTCCGCTCAAAAACGCTCGCAACGCAGTAGCCGGAGCTATACGAAACCTTGACCCGAAAGTAACTGCTTCCAGACGGCTTGAAGTGATATGTTACAACGTCAATTATATTGAAGAAGATTTTGCTTCAGGAAGCGATATGATTGAGTTTTTGAAGCAAAACAAGTTTAAGGTCAGCGACAAATTCGACCTGTATGACGACAAACAAAAACTAATTGACGGCTTGGACGAGATACAGCAAAAGCGCGATAGCCTAGACTTTCTTATTGACGGGGCTGTTATCAAAGTTGACGATACGTCTGTCCGCGAAGACATGGGTTATACGGAGAAATTCCCAAAGTGGGCGGTTGCGTTTAAGTTTCCCGCGCAGGAGGCTACGACTACGCTTCGCGACGTGATATGGCAAGTATCGCGCACGGGCAAGCTAAATCCGCTGGCTATACTCGACCCGGTTGACCTTGCGGGCGTGACGGTTAGCAGGGCTACGTTGTCGAATATCAGCGAGATACGCCGTAAAGACGTCAAGATAGGAAGCAGAGTTTTTATACGTCGTAGCAATGACGTTATTCCTGAGATTTTAGGCATTGCAGAGCATACTGAGCATTCCGTTGACGTACAAAAGCCTACGCTATGTCCGGCTTGCGGAGCGCCCGTAATCGAAGACGGCGTATTTCTCAAATGCTCCAACGCAAAGAATTGCGCTCCTGCTATAGTGTCGGCTATGGCGCACTTTGCTTCGCGCGACGCTATGGATATAGACGGCTTATCCGACAAGACTTTTGAGACGCTTTACAACGAAGGCAAACTCAATCATTTCGTGGATATATACAACCTTAAGGCAGAAGATTTTGAGGGTATCGAAGGTTTTGGCGACAAAAAGGTTAGTAATATATTGAGCGCTATAGAAAAGAGCAAAGACACCACTTTGGATAGATTTATTTATGCGCTCGGTATAGCCAATATCGGCAAAAAAGCGTCCAAGCAACTTGCTGATGAATTTAAGACTTTGGACGGGATAATACGCGCCAATTATTTTGAACTCAAAGGCATTGACGATTTTGGGGATATTATGGCGAATGGACTAATAGAATATTGGGCGGACGAAAGACATATTCAAGAGGTCGAAAGTCTGCTTGCGAGCGGTGTTAGAATTGCGCAAAAGCAAGTAGTCGAAGGAGCTTTGAGCGGAAAAAAAGTCGTGCTCACAGGCTCACTGCCCACTCTCAAGAGGTCGCAAGCCAAGCAGTTGATTGAGCAGAACGGCGGAGAAGTAGCGGACAGTATTTCTAAGACTGTAAATCTAGTCGTAGCAGGCGAAGATGCGGGAAGTAAACTTGCCAAGGCTCAAAAACTCGGTATTGAGATTATTGACGAAGCCACGCTTTTGGCATTGATAAAGGCTTGACGTAACGTTGATAAAATCCTCATAATTGTTTAATAATATTAAATAATATATATTTTAATTAAAGCAAATGATAGACAACTATTCATTTTGAGCGTATAATTATTGTAATATGGCAAGAAAGTACACATCTAAAATAGGCGGTCAAGCCGTATTGGAAGGCGTAATGATGCGCGGTGAGAAATCTATGGCTACGGCGGTACGCGACGAAAAAGGCAATATCGTAGTCGAGAGTAGATATATCAAACCTGTAAGCGAACGCCCTAAAATCTATCGCGTTCCTTTTATTAGAGGAGTGTTCAACTTTTTCGACTCTATGGTAAGCGGAATGAAGACGCTTATGCGTTCAGGCGAAGTCTTTGACGATGACGCCAAGCCGAGCAAACTTGAAAAGTGGATGGCAAAGAAACTCAAAGTCAATATCTATGACGTTATGATGGTATTTTCCGTCATACTCGGCATAGTCTTGGCGATAGGACTGTTTTTCTTCTTGCCACTTGGCGTTCTTACGGGGGTAAAGGCTCTTGTCGCCAAGTATATTTCCGAAGAGGCAAATTCTCTTTGGTACGTTACCGTTCTGTACGCATTGTTCGAGGGCTTGTTGAGAATAATAATATTTGTCGTTTACATTGCGTTGACTACGCTTATGAAACCTATCAAACGTACGTATATGTATCACGGAGCAGAGCATAAGACGATAAGTTGTTACGAGCACGGCTTGGAACTCACCGTAGAAAACGCGCAAAAGATGACGACAGTACACGATAGGTGCGGTACCACGTTTATGTTTATAGTTATGCTTGTCAGCGTAGTTATATTTTCTATCGTAGGTATATTCGAGCCGTATATGGAGAGCCTCGGCGCATGGAAGAACGTAATACTCTTCGCGTCAAGAATAATTTTGCTCCCTATCGTTATGGGAATAAGTTATGAAATGCTCAAGACTATGGCGAAGTTCGACAATTGGTTCGTGCGGATATTCAAGTTTCCCGGACTTATGTTGCAGAAATTGACGACAAAACAGCCTGACGATTCAATGGTGGAATGCGCTATTACGGCGTTCAAAACCGTTATGGCAATGGACGCGGATCCCACGATACCTGAGAAGAGATTTGATACCAAAAAACCTTACGAAAAAGTAAGAAGCGAAATCAAGACTATGCTCAAGGGAGTGGACGAGAGCGATATAGATTGGATATTCTGCGAGGCTTGCGGTGTCAAGCGAAGCGAATTGGCAGATCTCACTCACGTAAGACAAATGGAGTATGAAAAGGCAGTGGAGTTTGCCAAGAAACGCCAAAAGGGCGAACCGCTTTGGAGAGTTTTCGGAAGCGTAGATTTTTACGGCTACAACATATCCGTCACTCCCGACGTGCTTTGTCCAAGACCGGAAACGGAGTATCTTGCGCAAAAGGCGATAGAACTTGCGACAGGCGGTAGCAGAGTTTTGGATATGTGCTGTGGAAGCGGATGTATAGCCATAGCGATAGCAGGCGAAGCAGGTTGCGAGGTAAGTGCAAGCGATATAAGCCAATCGGCGCTGGACGTAGCTAAAGACAATGCGGACGTCAACGGCGTAGCAGATAAGATATCGTTTATCCTCAGCGACAAATTTGAGGCGATAGACGGCAAGTTCGATATTATCGTATCAAATCCGCCGTATATACCCAGCGGAGATATTGCCAAGTTGGATAAGGAAGTAAGAGATTACGACCCGCATATCGCCTTGGACGGCGGAGCAGACGGACTGGATTTCTACAGAGTATTTGCCAACAACGCGCTAGAGTATCTTAATGACGGCGGATATCTTCTCTTGGAAGTCGGCGTAGACCAAGCAAATGCCGTCGTGGAAATGCTTAAGGACTTTGAATGCAAAGTAGTTAAGGACTTGCAAGGTATAGATAGAATTATCGTAGCTCAACGTATCAACTGACGTCATTTCGAGCGAAGTCGAGAAATCTCTATCAACAAGAAATCTCTACCAATAAAAGAAAGAAATAAGGATAGCGTATGTTTGAAAAATTAGAGTTAATGCTAAAGAAATTTGAGGAATTGACGGAGTTGATAGCCGACCCCGAGGTTATTGCCGACCAAGAGAGATGGCAAAAACTTGTTAAGGAACATTCTCAAATGACTCCTGCGATAGAACTTTATAAAAAATATCTTGCCCTTCAAGACAGTATCAACGAGTGCAAGGAGATAATTGACGACGGAAGTGACGCAGATATGACTGCGCTTGCAAAAGAAGAACTAAACCAAGCAAAAAAAGACGAGGAACAAGTAATTCAAGACCTCAAGATTGCGCTTTTGCCGGTAGACCCCAATGACGATAATAACGTTATCGTTGAAGTCAGGGCAGGAGCAGGCGGAGAAGAGGGCGGTCTTTTTGGCGCGGAACTCGTAAGAATGTATATGCGTTATGCCGAGAGAATGAGATGGAAAGTCAAAGAGATTGATATGAACTATACCGAACTTGGCGGAGCAAAAGAAGTCACCTTTATGATAAGCGGTACCGGCGCGTATGCTAAGCTCAAATACGAGAGCGGAGTACACAGGGTACAACGTGTGCCTGAAACCGAATCGCAAGGCAGAGTGCATACGTCTACGGCGACGGTAGCAATACTTCCCGAAGCTCCCGATATTCAGATAGAGATACTTGAAAAAGACCTCAAGATAGACACATATCGTTCAAGCGGAGCGGGCGGACAGCACGTCAACAAGACGGAAAGCGCCGTGCGTATAACTCACTTGCCGACGGGTATCGTAGTCGCCTCGCAAGACGAGCGTTCGCAAATTAAGAACAGAGAGCAGGCAATGAGCGTACTTAAGTCAAGACTATACGACTATTACAGTAGCAAAGCCGAGAGCGAATACGCCGCCAACCGCAAGACGCAAGTAGGTAGCGGAGATAGGTCGGAAAAGATTAGGACGTACAACTTCCCTCAAAACAGAGTTACCGACCACAGAATAGGCATGACGATTTACAGTCTTGACAGCTTTATGGACGGAGATATATTTGAGATGATTGAGGCTTTGCAACTTGCAAATCAGAATGCGTTGTTGTCTAAGTTAGACGACTGATACGAGCTTATGACGTAACTTAGACTTGAGCGTATCGTAATATAGAAGTCTAAGCAATAAAAAGAAAAAAGTAAACGAAATAAACCCTTAATTAATAGAGGAGTGTAAATATGAAATACATCAGCACCAGAAACAAATCAATCAAAGTAAGTTCGGCAGAAGCCATAGTCAACGGACTTTCAAAGGACGGCGGACTTTTCGTTCCCGAAGAGTTCCCAAAACTCACGAAAGAGAATTTTGACGAGCTCATCGGTATGAGTTATCCCGAGAGAGTAGCCAAGGTACTTTCGCTGTATCTTGAGGACTATACCTATGAAGAACTTCTCGACTATTCTAATAAGGCGTATTCAAGATTTTACGGCGAGGACCCATGTCCGCTGGTAAACATCGACGACGGACTTTACGTTCTTGAATTGTGGCACGGACCGACTTGCGCTTTCAAGGATATGGCGCTTACGATGTTACCTCATCTATTATCTTCCGCAAGAAAGAAAACTGGCGAAACGGCAAAGACGTTGATATTGGTAGCTACGTCCGGCGACACCGGCAAAGCCGCTTTGGAGGGCTTTAGGGACGTTGAGGGTACGGACATAATAGTATTCTATCCTTCCGATGGAGTGTCGGATATGCAAAAGTTGCAAATGATGACGCAACTTGGCGACAACGTATTTGTTTGCGCGATAGAAGGTAACTTCGACGATGCGCAGACGGCAGTCAAGAAAATTTTCAATGACGAGCAAATGCAAAAGCAGTTGCTTGACGGCGGATACAAACTCTCTTCCGCCAACTCCATAAACT
>CAMWPK010000054.1 GCA_947176115.1 uncultured Clostridia bacterium | reverse complement strand
CCAGGTACATTTCCTTTTTCTCAATTTAATCCCATTATTTTTAATTATACCATTCGAACATATAACTGTCAATACGGAATATATAGAGCATACGTTTAATATTTCTTGCGAATTATGACCAAAAATGCAAAAAGCGTATGATATCAAAAAATACCATACGCATTGTTGACACGATATATTTTATTTTTCTTTCTTACTTCTTGGGGGTCATATCAAAACTGTCGGGATAAAGTTCGCTGATATTGGTAGTGACAACTTCGCCTTTATTATTTGACACGAAAATTACGAGATCATTGCAAAACTCTTTGATAAACTGTCTTACTATTCCGCAAGGATATGGCATACTCTCGCCCGAACTGACGATAGCCATTGCCAAAAAGCCCTTTTCACTGCCTGCGATAGCCGTACCCATTGCTACTTGCTCTGCGCAAATCGTCGCGCCGTAACTAACGTTTTCGATATTACAACCGACGTAAATCTTTCCGCTCTCACCCATAACGGCGCAACCTATCTTGTATCCCGAATAAGGCGCGTGCGCATTCTTCATTACAAGCAATGCATTTTCCAGTAATCTTTGTTTTTGCATCATAGTGGTATTCTCCTTTTATCTCCAAAATACGCTGAGGTTTTCTCTACTCAAAACTCCCCAACGGTCATTTTGTCTTACTATAGCTTTGCCATCAGAAAACGGCGTGGCAATATCGTATATAAAATCCACGATTTGGTTGCCCTCTAAATCTATATAACCGCTCTTCTCGCCCATAGTCACAGAGGCAAGCCCTTCGCTGAAAGACGTCGCGCAATCATACTTAAAATCTATTATCAGATTGTTCTCCCTGTCAATAAAGCCAAGCTTTCCGTCTTTCTCTACGCATGCTCTCTCTTCAAAAAAACCAAATGCCTCTTCATATGACGGCGGTACAATGACGTTGCCCTTCCAATCTTTGTAACCCCATTTGCCTTTACGGCAAAATTTGATGAGGCTCTTTTCCGTGAGCGGAGGTCTCTCAATTTTCTCGACTACGGGACGCTGACGCTTGCCCATAATAATCTCTGACATGGTCATTCCTGCGTATTGTCTACTCAAATATTCATTTAGAGAATCGCTTTCGCTCTTTTGTCTTTTGTTTTTGTTGTTTGCTATACCGTCCCTGCGATCTGCCTTGTTGGAATTAATTTGCGACTTATCGCGAGAGAAATTTTGCTGGGTATTTTTGAATTTTTGGTTGCCGTTTTGATTGGAGTTGGGATTACTATTCTTTGCCTGTTGAGCTTGTTGCGCTTCGTCTTGCGCAAAATGCGCGCCCAACTTGGACATGGCTTTGGATATCTCAATGCAATTTTTCTTGCCGATATTTTGAATTTTGTACATCTGCTGAAAAGTTCTGCAAGCAAGATCTGCCACTATATTGATTCTGCCGGCTTTAAGCGCATTGTACGTCGCTTCAGAAAGACCAAGTTCCTCAATAGGCTTCAAAAAGTTTTGATTCTTGCCTTTGTTTGCTTCTAAGACCTTTTGCGCCTCGGCTTGAGCGTCAAACTTTTTCTTATTGTTGTTGTTATGATAAAACTTGTTCTTCGACATATTTTCCTTATATTTATACCTGTATATTCGGGTCGGCATTAATTTTCAAATACAGTTTAGCATAATTATCATGGTTTTTCAATCTTTCTTTATTATATTTCTTTATTAAGCAGTAATTTTTTGCTTTAATTTTTAGATATAGTGTGCTATAATACTCTTATGAAAAGAAAAATCTTTGGCATATCCTTAATATTATGCTTGGCTTTAGTATTGTGCTTTGCCAGCGTATTCTCTTCAAAAGACGTAGCGAATGCTGAAAACGTAGACGTATTGGTATCTTTGGCAAACGACAGCCTTCTTACGGCTTGCGACGATTATTTTGCCTATACCAACGGCAAAAGCATATTCCTTGCCAAGGATAATAAATTGTTGAGTTTTGAAGAACAAAGCCAATTTGACGGCTTTATAGATATCGCTATGAACTCTACGCATATACTTGCGCTTGCCAAAAACGGAAACGAAAAGTTCCTCTGGGCATATGAGTATAACGATATACGCATAGCAAAGATAAATAATTATAAGCCTACAGATATCTTTTTAGACTACGTAGTAAGTATCTACGCCAATCAAGACGGCGGATTCTTTGCAATGGAAACCAATAAGGTCAATTCCATTTCTCTAGATCCCAATGAGAGCAATTCTGCGTACTTTATTTCTAATACAGGTTTGGTAGACGGATTATATAAAGACGTTAAAAATTTCGTCGTTGAGGACAGCGTCCTGTATAGCATTATCGACGGCGACCTTTACGTCATAGACGAACAAAACTTCGACTACCCTGACTTGTCGAGTTTTTGCAAAAGAAACGGAGAGTTTATAGATATAAGCGTAAGCAACGGAAAAGTTTTGCTTTTGGATGCCAACGGCGTATACCAATACGATAAATCAAATTCTTCAATCTCCACCTTAACAACGGACGGACTTAACTCCAACAGCAATATTTGCTCTGCTTATGACAGCGCAAACGACGTGAATTACGTATACACAAAATCAAATCTAAACGCTGTCAATATGTACGTTTACGCAAACGGCAATTTGGAATACTACGGTTGTTTTGACAACAACGTATATACTCATCCGACTGAATACGATATTGTCAAACTCTACAAAGCGGGAGTTGACGTCACGCTATACTCCTCTCCAAGACATTTGCAGAGAATGGGCGTAATTCCAAGCGGTAGTTACTTTATTACTCTTAGCGAACGCGACGACTACATATACGTATACTATCACGACGCTCAAGAGGATAAAACTCAATACGGATATATCAAAAAGTCGGCAAACGTTACGTTGTGTCCTGCTAGCGAAGAATGTCAATACGGCTCGTTTTTGCAACCTCTTCATCGAGATACGGCAATTTACAAATATCCATTTGTGGGCGCAGGAAGCGAGAAACTTCTTGACGCTCCGATAAATATGCAACTGATCTTCATTGACAACGTAGGACAGGACGGCAACTTCTCTTGGGGTTGGTATAAAGTGGGCTTTGTCAACAACGGTAAGACAGTATACGGATATATCAAGACCGTTGACGTTTCGCCTTATACGCAACTCTCTGCGCCATCGCTTTCAAAAACAGTAAAATTGACTTCTAAAAAGTTGGGACAGTATATCACTCTTTACGCTTTGCCTTATGAAAACGAAGAAGACGCTATAGAGGTTGCTCAACTTGCCGAAGGCACTCAAGTATATCTCAAAGAAAAATTCAACAAGAAAAGCCAATGGACTGCTGTCTACTATGAGGGCAAGACTGCGTACGTCAAGACCGCCAACGTTAAGGCGTCGGGACTTACTTCGTGGCAACTTGCCTTGGTAATTACCATACCTTGCGTAGTAATAGCGATCGCAGTTGCGGTGACTTTAATCGTCGTCGCAAAGAAGAAAAAACACGTATATAATTATTAAATCTATAATTTTAGTATAGGAGGTTTGGCTATGAAATTGACAATGACTCAAAAAATTCTGGCTAAAAAACTCGGTATGCCTTTTGAAGAGGCTGTAACGGCGCTCTCTGCAGGAACTCTTACTCTAGTGGAAGTCGATACTGCTCTCTCCAATGACGTAACCGCGCCGGTGGCTATCGACGTATTCAACAAAGCGGGCGGAGAACTTTACGACGCGGATAAAGTAACGTTCGTACTAGATCACTTTACTCCCAACAGAGATATCCAATCTGCAGAGCAATGTAAATGCGTAAGAGCATTTGCAAGAGCTGAGGGCGTCAAAAATTTCTTTGACGTAGGTACGATGGGCATAGAACACGCTCTACTCCCCGAAAAAGGTATTGCCAAGCCTTGGTCTGTCGTAATAGGCGCAGATTCTCATACTTGCACGTACGGCGCGCTTGGCGCATTTTCAACAGGCGTCGGCAGTACTGATATCGCAGGCATAATGCTTTCGGGTAAAGTATGGCTCAAAGTCCCCTCTGCAATAAAATTCAATTTGATTGGCAAACCAAGTAAATACGTATCGGGAAAAGATGTAATTCTTCATATCATAGGTATGATTGGAGTGGACGGCGCTCTGTATAAGTCTATAGAATTTGCAGGCGAAGGCGTAAAGCATCTGACAATGGACGATAGATTTACCATATGCAATATGGCTATTGAATGCGGAGCAAAGAACGGCGTATTCCCTGTCGATGAAATTACGCAAAAATACGTCAAATCAACTTGCGGTAAGACTTTTGAATCAATGGAGGCGGGCGATGACGAGGCGTACGAGCAAATAATAGACATTGACCTATCTAGCATTAAGCCTACCGTAGCTTTCCCGCATTTGCCGTCAAATACCAAAGCTGTAGAGGACGTCAAAGAAGATATAGCCATTGACCAAGTAATAATTGGCTCTTGCACCAACGGCAGACTTTCAGACCTTGCGTCTGCGGCAAGAGTTCTTAAAGGCAAGAAGGTCAACCCTAACGTGCGTACTATAATAATTCCCGCTACCAATAAGATATATTTGGAAGCTATGAAAAAAGGATATATTAAGACTTTCATTGAGGGCGGAGCAATAGTATCTACCCCGACCTGCGGTCCTTGTCTTGGCGGACATATGGGAATTTTGGCAAGCGGTGAAGTCGCAGTGACGACTACCAACCGCAATTTCATTGGCAGAATGGGCGCAAAGGATAGTTACATCTACCTTGCTTCCCCCGCTACTGCAATGGCAAGCGCGATTGCAGGCAAACTTACCTGCGAAAGCAAATTGGAGGTGTAATTATGTTGAAAGGAAAAGTTTTTAAGTTCGGCGATGACATAGATACCGATATAATCGTACCTGCTACGTATCTCTCGACTTTTGACCAAAAAGAACTTGCAAAGCACTGTATGGAGTATACCAATCCGGAATTTTACAAAGAAGTGAAAGAAGGAGATATAGTCGTAGCCGGCAAGAACTTCGGTTGCGGTTCTTCTAGAGAACATGCTCCAATAGCCATCAAAGGTTGCGGAGTGTCAATAGTAATAGCTAAGTCATTCGCAAGAATTTTTTATAGAAACGCGCTCAATATCGGTCTATATATACTCGAATGTCCCGAGGCCGTTGACGGCATAAACAAAGGCGACGAAGTTAGCGTAGACGTAGACACCGGCGTAATTACCGATTTGACCAGCGGAGCTACGTATCAAGCTCAACCATTCCCTAAGTTCATTCAAAACATAATAGAGTGCGGTGGACTTATCAACGCAATAAAAGCAAAAAAGATTTAGGAGCAAATAAATATGAGTACCTTTAATATAGCAGTAATCAAAGGCGACGGAATAGGTCCGGAAGTTACTGCATCTGCGATGAACGTATTGACAAAAATCGGAGAGCGATATAATCACAAATTTAACTTTACCGAGAGCATATGTGGCGGTTGCGCATACGACAAGTACGGCGAGCCGTTGCCAAAAGAAAGTCTTGAAATCTGCCTTAAAAGCGATAGCGTACTTCTCGGCGCAGTAGGCGGTCCGCAATACGACAATCTCCCCTACGAACTCCGCCCAGAAAGAGCTCTGCTTGGAGTGAGAAAGGCAATGGAACTTTACGCTAACTTGCGTCCTGCAAAGATGTTCGACGCGCTCAAGAGCGTATGTCCTCTCAAGAATCCAAAAAATATTGATATTATGGTGGTAAGAGAACTTATCGGCGGTATCTACTTCGGCGAGAAAGGAATTAGAGAAGGCAAAATGGGAAGAGAAGGCTACGACGTAATGGCTTACGGCGAGTTGGAAATAGAGAGAATTTGCCGTACGGCATTCGAACTTGCTCAAAAAAGACGCGGTAAGGTATCTTCCGTAGACAAAGCAAACGTACTCAAGACTTCCGGCGTATGGAGAAAAGTCGTACACGAAATTCACGAGGACTACCCAGACGTTGTGCTAGAAGATGTACTCGTAGACAATATGGCTATGCAACTCGTTAGAGAACCGTCGCAATTCGACGTAGTAGTCACAGGCAATCTCTTCGGCGATATACTTTCAGACCTTGCATCGCAATGCGTAGGCAGTATCGGTATTTTGCCGTCGGCTTCTATAAACGAAACAACGAGAGGTCTTTACGAGCCTATTCACGGCTCTGCCCCGACTATCGCAGGCAAGAATATAGCCAACCCGATAGCGACCATACTCTCTGCGTCAATGATGCTTAAATATGCTTTCAACCTTATGGAAGAGGGCGACGCCATAGAAAAAGCAGTTGAGAAAACTCTCAATAGCGGAGCAAGAACGGCAGATCTCAGAGAAGAAGGTCACGAGGTGCTTGGCACAAGAGAAATGACCGACTTAATTATAAAGAATATATAAATCGTATTTGAATAAAAAATCTGCCATAACAGGCAGATTTTTTTATACGTTTTTAATTTTTGTATTTCATTTGTCTTACATCAATTTTTTGATATACTTAACTACGTCGCCGACAGTCTTGAAAGCTAATGCGTCGTCGTCATCAACTTGAATACCGAATTCTTCTTCGATTGACATTATAATCTCAACTATATCAAGAGAGTCTGCTTGCAAATCCTCTCTAAGTGAAGTATCGTTGGTGATTTTACTTTGCTCCATACTGAGTTGGTCTGCTATAATCTTACTTAATTTTTCAAGTACCATATTATTCTCCCATTGAATGTTTTAACATTGATATTATATCATTTTATGTAAGGATTGTCAACACAATTGGATTATCTCTACGCCTTGACACTGAGAACATACGCTTATCACGTATTCTTGCCATTTTCTCGTAGAAATAATATCCTCCGGCATCTGTCCGTAAAGAAGACCTTTTGACAGCCCGTTTCCCGTCCATTTAGCATACGCTTCAATCCTCGTCCAATCCTCAATGCTTTTGCATATCTTGGACGATACCGCTCTATCTGCTCGCTCGATATCCACGCCCACTTTTTCGTCTGAAAACGCCATTGCGAGCACTCCGTCCGTATGACTTATAGAAACGTGTCCGTTAGGCTTACCGTCCGAGAGCAACTGCGGAGCGCCACTTGGCAAATATTCTATCGTATAGGTATTGCCTTTGACCTTAGAGTACTCCGATAAAATTCTCTCTTTGGCTTGCCGTAAGTCGGCATATTTGATTAAATAAGCGTATATCAAGCGGGAACTTCCTCAGCGCCGTTGAGCACGTCCATAAAGAACGCATCGATTTGATCCATGAACTCTTCGTCAATGGCGAATACCGTCATTCTCTCACAATATTCATATCCTACGTTGACGTTATACTCGAAGATATTGCTTTTTCCAAGTGAGAGTTTTGTCTTTTTACCCTTATGAAGTCTTTTGATTTCCTGCTCGACCTCTATCGGACGCGATAACGTGTGACCTCTGTCATCCAAAATTACAAACTTCGCTTGAGGATTAGTGTTCTTCTTATAATGTATAGCTACAGAACTGTCATACGGCACCGTCTTGTCGTCCGTACTGTGCATAACGAGTACAGGTCCCTTGTACTTATTTACTCCGTCAATGCCCTTATAAAGTCCTCTCTTGCCGTAGAGCAAGAAATAATGCAGATAAGCCCACGGCTTTGCCAATACTACGGCTTTGCCTGCAAATCTAGACATTTGGAATTTGCAAATTCCCCATATATCGTTGAAGCCCGAAAGCGTAGCCGCGCCACTCAACTTTTGAGCGGTCTTAGTATTTAGTTCGCTTGCCAGTCCGTAGCCTCCCCAGCTATGTCCGTACGCCAATAATTTATACTTTTTAAGCTCCGGCAGGCTGTCGAGATATTTTATAGCGTTATCCAAATCGACTTGAGATTGCGTAAGTCCTTTCAAGCCCTTACCCTCGCTCTCAAAAGTACCCGTGCAGTCAAAAGCAAATACAAGATATCCCTTCCTTGCAAAATAATCGTATCTATTGAGATATCCGGCTCTTGAGCATCCTATGCCGTGCGCAACTATAAGCACTGCCTTATACTCTTTGACGTCTTTATCGACGACAAAGTACGAAGCAAGATTGTTCTTCCCGCTCTTAAACTTGACGGGATACGTCTTAAGATTGGGATAATCTTCAAGCGTCAAATGGTGTATCGTCTTGTTGACGCGTCTGCCGAATACAAACTTGAAAATTACTGCGGTAGCTATCATAGGTATTACGATAGTTATCGCAAAAACTCCGTAGACTAGTATTATTAAAAATTCCAAAAATTTATTATTCTTTTTCATACGTATATTATAGCATATGGATTTGCAAATATCAATAGCAAAATAAAATAGATAGAGATATTTTGACTTCGCTTACGCTTCGCTCTTATCATTTTAACTAGTTGCCTAAAAAATAAAGCGTTCCATGCAGGAACGCTTTAATCTTAATTGTAAATACGAATATTACTTCTTTTCGGTATTTCTTACAAGTTCCAACTTTGCCATTTCAGCGCCATCGCCACGTCTTTGACCAAGTCTGATTATGCGAGTATAACCGCCCTTTTGACCGAGTTTATTAGCTCTGTCAGCGTAGAATACAGCATGCTCTCTGAAAATCTTTTCGATAAGCGGATGCTTAACGTCTTTGGTTCTCTCCTTGTAAGCCGACTTGCTCTCGCCGTCGCCCTTGATTTCTTGAAGATCTCTAAGGCTCGCCATAAGTTTTCTTCTAGCAGCCAACTTTCTAGGACCGTCGTTTACGAATTCCATAACAACTTTTTCGTTCTTTTCGTTGGTT
>CAMWPK010000053.1 GCA_947176115.1 uncultured Clostridia bacterium | reverse complement strand
ATATTATAATTATACTTGCTATTATATAACTAACTCGCAGAACAGGAGTTTAAGAATGAAAAAAATATCCATTATATTGATAATTTGCCTTGCGGTTTGTTTAGGGGCGCTCTTTACGGCATGTAATCCCTCTTTCGGACCTGTAGGAACTACTGAATATAAGGACAGTCCCGTTGTCAATAACGGCGGTCTTGTCGTACAGCAAGGCGGTTATATTTATTACGTCAACGGTATGGACGCTACGTCCAATATTACCAAGCCGGAGGACAACGCTTTCGGTAAGGCTTCCGTCAAGGGAAGTATTATGAAGAGCAAAATAGACGCAGACGGCAATTTGAGCGAAACTGCGGTCGTTGTTCCCAAGATGTTCTATACGTCGGCTTCCAACGGCGGATTCTATATTTACGGCGAGTGGATATACTATATGTCGCCAAACACAAAGACTGACAATAAGTCCAACGTACTCAATACGCAATCCGTAGCTTTCCGTACCAAAATTGACGGAACGAAAACTCAAGAGATAGCTACTATTTCGTCAAATTCGACGCAATATATCTTTACGGAAAATGCGTTGATATATTTTGAGAACAGCACTTTGAAGAAAGTGGGCTATACTAATTCAAAAATCAACAAAAAATCAGAGGATATCGTAACAGAGGTCGGTTCCGTTTTGTTTACGGCAAAGTCTGACGTAATTTTCTTTGTCAAGACTACTGATGCGAGCGACCGTCTAAATAACAATATATATGCTTATATCAACGGCGAAGTAAAGGAAATCACCACTGATACGACTTATGAAAACGACAGCGAATCCAGCGACGTAAACGCGTTCAAGAAGCAATATACCTTTACGCTCCTCTCTTATGACGCAAATTATAAAACGCTTTTCTATACCAAGGTAGGCAACGACAACAACGCTAACAAAAAGACTTCGACGTATGCTTATACTTTTGATGACAACTTCAATTTCGATCCTGCAAAGGAAGTGAGATATTCGATTTCTGCGCTTACGGCATCGTCTATTTATTATCTAGGCGCTGACAAGGGAATTCTCTATACTGCCAACGCTACGCTTCAAATCTACAAAGAGATAAGCGAAACGGCGACTAAGGACGATACGCAAGATTTCGTAACACTCAGAACTACGGGAGCTGAAATCGTAAAAATTGACGGCGATGACGTTTACTATATCTTGAGCAATACGCTTTATAAGATAAACGTTGAGGATGCAGTAGAGCAAAAGATTAGCGAGGACGCTATCTCCACATCTTGGCTTACGCGCTCTGTAATCGGCGACTATTTGTACTATATCGACAATACTTACAACTATATGTTTAGAGTAGATCTTACCGCATATAACTTCCAAGACCACAAAGAAGAATTTGCGAAAGGCGAAGTAGTAAGCGGAACGCGCAAGGCTACGCTTACCAAAGACGACGAGGGTAAAATAGTAATCAAGTACGTTAAGGACGACGCAAACGAAGAGGGCGTAAAGTATTATCAAATACCTAAGTTCATGACTTCTGACGACGCGCAAAAGTACGCCGAGGCTATCTACGAAGACGAAGAATAATAAAACGATTTTACTACAATAAAAGCAACGCTATTGCGTTGCTTTTTTTAATTGAATTATTTCTAAATTTGTTAACTATATTGATATATTAAAGCGTTATCGTAACTTTATTTAGATTTCTCGGCGTATCAACGTTTAGACCTTTGGCAAGTCCTATGTTGAGAGCCAAAAGGCTTACGGCAGTACCGTAGAGTACAGGAGCTTCGAATATGTCTGCGTCCGGCATGACGATAGCGTTGCTTGCGCAAGCCAGTACTTCGGGGATATTGCTAAACGCGGTGAGGTTGGCGCCCAGACCTTTTATTCTTTGAGCCATTGCCGTAAATTCGCCGTCAAAGTTGCCCTTGGGCGCAAGCATAATTACGTTGGCGTTCTCGTCAAGAAGCGAAAGCGGACCGTGCATAAAATTGGCGGAAGAATATGAGCGGTTGAAGAGGTAGCAACACTCCGTCAATTTCAAGGCGCATTCGTCGCCTGTTCCCAACATTGTACCGCGGGAGAGTACTATGAAATTGTTGAGCGTATGCAAATTCTTTGCCACGCCCTCGATTGTAGGATTGAGATTAAGAATTTCTTGGATTCTGTCGGCTAAGCCGTTGTAGTCCGCGTTAAAATCGCCCTTGAGCGCGCTTGTAAGCATATAGAGCGCAAAGAGTTCGCCTATATAAGTCTTGGTTGCCGCGACGCTCTTTTCTTCTTCTACGTCCATAAAGAGGTGGAAGTCGCATATATTTGCAATCGGGCTATCTTGGTTGTTGGTTACGGCAATTGTCATTGCGCCGTTTTTGATAGCCTTTTCAGTGACGGCTACTGTGTCCTTGGACATACCGCTTTGGGATATAACTACCATACACGTATTCTTCATATTGACGTCGCTGTCATAGACGGTCGTCAAAGACGGATGATATTTACCTACGCTTATACCCGTGATAAGGGGACATACAAAGGAGAATACCGTAGCGGCATTGTCGGAAGTACCTCTTGCCATTGTCACGATATTGGTAATGCCTTTGTCTTTGAACGCCTTGTATATTTGAGGCAAGACGGGCTTGCATGCCGTTATGGTGCGCTTCATCATTGAAGGCTCGCTGAAAATCTCTTGTTGCATTAACGTGGTCATTATTCACCTCTCAACTGTTTTGTATTTATATTGATATTATATATATTCTATCATACCTCTTCGACATAATCAATATATACTTTTTATTATACGTAGATAAAATCAAAATGTTGCCTGCTTAGCGCAACAAAGAATATATGAATTGTTCCGCCATACGTCCAGATTTAGTTCCGTTGCGAATTGCCCAAGTAAGAGCTTTTTTATCAAGTTGGGTTTCGTCCAAGTCAATATCGTACCTTTTGGCAAGTTGGCGGACAATATTGAGAAATTCCTGTTGGTCGGGCGAAGGGTAGTATATCGACAAGCCAAAGCGAGCTACTAAGGATAGCTTCTCGTTTTTGGTATCCGACTTATGAAGTTCGTCCATAGGGTCAATATCGCTGTTGTCGCTGTAATGCTCTTTAATGAGATGTCTGCGGTTGGACGTAGCATAGATAAGTACGTTGTCGGGTTTGACCTCAAGACCGCCGTCTATTATTGCCTTGAAATACTTATATTCTACTTCAAAGTCGTCAAAAGACAAATCGTCGAGATACAGTATATACTTATAGTTGCGACCGGCGAGTTTGCTTATGAGGTCGCTAATATGCATAAATTGATGCTTATACAGTTCTATTACTCTCAAGCCTTGTTCGTAGAACTCATTGATAAGGGCTTTTATCGTAGAAGATTTACCCGTGCCCATATCTCCGTAGAGTAGGACGTTGTTGGCTTTCTTGCCGTCAAGGAAAGCCTGTGTATTTTGTAATACGCGTTGTTTTTGCAAGTCGTATCCCACAAGGTCGTCAAGGCGCTTGCCGTCCATGCAAGTGATAGGCAATAGCTTGGCGCGATTCTCATCAACGACTCTAAAGGCTTTGTTAAGACCCAATTCTCCCACGCCGTAAATACGGTAAAATTCTATTACGGTATCCAAAAAGGCTTGAGTAGTTTTGCACTTTGACAAATCAAGCGAAAACTTTTGTATTTGATCGGCGTACGGCAAAGCTGATTTTGCAAGCGTACTTTTGAAATTTTTTATAAGATTAGCGTCGTTTTCCACCGTGGGCAAAGCAGATGGGGATAGATTGAAAATTTCCATTAGATTGCGACAGTCTTTATAGGCAAAGTCAAGCATAGTTCCGCTGACGCCCTCTTTGCGTTCGCACGCTAAAGAAAACGCATTCTCATTGTCGGCGATAAAGTAAGCGATATAGTATTGCCAACAGTTGCCTTTCACGGCATGTTTGTCGGCGAAAGATATAAGTTTGCCTATTAAGTCAAAGGCGTTAAGATTGTTGTTCGGATATTGCAAAAAGTCCTCCAAAAGAGAGCCTTTTACGTCGTATAGTCTTAAGTGTTTTGCTAATCTTTCCATAGTAACTAAGATTATATACCTAAAGCGCTCCGATATGCAAGAAATTTGCCAAATTTTGTGTGTTGTTTAATGGAAAATATAATGATAAAATGAAGGTACAGTAAGAGTTTGCCCGACACGATTTTGTCTGGCAGGAGGAGTTTATGATAAAGAAAATAACTAAATTGACAATGGTAATGCTCCTGATGGGAACGATATTGGCTTTTAGCGTAATGGCTTGTCAAAGTCCGTCTGCGGATACTAATAATAAGTACGGCAATTGGGAAGTCGATTGGAACGGCTACAATCCCGGACCGTCTGTGAGCGATACTCCAAGCGTCGGCGGAGAAGATGAGGAAGAAGAACCGCCGACAGTAGTTAATCCTGTGACCTATACGGCTATGATAAAGAGCAATACCAACGCTCTCAACGTGCGTTCTACACCGTCGTCAAGCGGACAAGTTCTCGGTACCTTGGACAAGGGTGATATGGTGAGATACGAAGGCTTGCAAAACGGTTGGTATAAGACGGTATACAAAGAGAAAACAGCGTACGTATCTGCGAGCTACGCAAGCGTAACGTATATGCAACAGGCGTCGGATAAGGTGGAAAGAGTCATTTCCGTGGGCGAAGAACTTTTGGGTTATCCCTACGTGTGGGGAAGTCAACGTTATCATTGGGGCAACGGCGTTATCAATTCAGCCTTTATCCCCGGACAGTTTGATTGCTCGGCGCTAATGCAGTACATGTTCTTCAAAGGCGCAGGAGTGATGATGGATCTAAATACCCGTACGCAAGTTTTGCAAGGCGATAAAGTTGATCCTTCCGACTTGCAAAGAGGCGACGTAATGTTCTTTACCAACGACAGCAGAGTAAATAACACAGGTGTGGAAAGAGTGGGGCACGTGGCGTTGTACTTGGGAAATAATTACATACTTCACACGGCGTCCGACCATGCCGTAATCGAAGAGATCAGCGCGAAGAGATGGAGTTATTTTATAGTAGCCAAGCGCTTCGTGTAGTATGAACAAGTCAGTATTACAATTTTCTCTCGGCAGTATTAAATTGCCATAATAAATCGGCTTAGCTACCTCCAAATATTTGCTAAGGATGCCGAGAGCTATCCTCCTTGTATAAGGCTATCTACTTATGGGTAGGCTTGATACGGGGAGGATTTTTCTAATTTCGCCGATAAAATTCTATTTGATTTGGCTTATAAAAATAGTTATTGCGTATTGCAAACAGTCGTGGTATAATATGTATTATGAAGTTCCTAATTATTGACGACAACAATAGAATAAACCAAAGTCTTGTTGATTTACTCGGAGGACTGGGAAGTTGCGACAGCGCGTACGACGGCATTAAAGGGCTTTATATGGCGGAAGCCAAGGCGTACGACCTCGTCGTATTGGAATTGATATTGCCAAAGATGAGCGGATTGGAAGTGCTCAAAGAATTGAGAATAAAGAGCAACTGTCCTATTTTGATAGTTTCGGCGTTGGATTCTGTAGAAAAAAAGGTAGAGGCATTGAAAGCCGGCGCAGACGATTATATCTGCAAGCCTTTCAATAATGAAGAACTGTTGGCAAGGGCAGAAGCGTTGCTCCGCCGATATAACAACAACTTCTACAGCAAATACGTCAACAACGATATAGAACTTGATTATAAAAGCAAAATGCTCAAAATAAAAGGGCAATACGTCAAACTCCCCGGCAAGACTTACGACGTTTTGGAATGTCTTATACGCAGTCGCAATACTATCGTGTCAAAGGACCAAATTTACTTCAAAATCTGGGGGCTTGACAGCGAAACGGTAATTACTGTCGTAGAAGTCTATATGTCTAAGTTGAGAAAATTGCTGGCGCGTTATGACTGCGACAGATATCTTCAGACGATAAAGAACTTTGGATATATGTGGTCGGATACTGCCACTAACCAATAAATATAGGAGGGCGGTATGGCGGACAGTATTTTGATAATAGGCGGTGGCGCAAGCGGACTTATGTGCGCTATCGGGCTTGCAAAGAAGGGGAAGAGGGTCGTTGTGCTTGAAAAAAACGAGCGCGTTGGCAAAAAATTGCTCGCTACAGGCAACGGCAAGTGCAATCTTACCAATATCAATATCACTTATAAAGATTATAATACAAATTTCATTAAAGACATTTTAGAGGAATTTACACCGCAAAGAATTATAGACGAATTTGCGCGTCTGGGACTTTTGACAAAAGCCGACTCAGAGGGCAGAGTTTATCCATACAGCGAGAGCGCGGGCAACGTACTCAACGTTTTGCTTCGCCGTCTTGACGAATACGGAGCGCAGATTGTCTGCGACGCCTTAGTAGAAAAGGTCATGCCTGACAACGGCAAGTGGAGGGCTGTGACGAGTAGAGGCGAATTTGTCGGCGACAGCGTGGTATTCGCATGCGGAAGCAACGCTACGAGCGGACTTGACAGCCTTGGTATAATGGCAAAGTTGGGACATAAAGTCGCGCCGTTTAGATACGCGATAGCTCCGCTTTTATGCGACGACATTAGGGGCGCAAACGGCGTGCGCGCAAAAGCCTACGCAGGCATATATATCAACGGAAAATTTGTGATGGGCGAGAGAGGCGAATTGCTCTTTAAGGACGATGCGCTTTCAGGCATACTTGCTTTTCGCCTATCTTCGGCGCTTGCCAGATTTAGAGATAAAGTTGAAGAGTGCAAGGTTAAGATAGACTTTCTGCCTGATATACAGGAGAAAGATCTTGCGGATTTTATATTTAACAACTGTAGCGTTTATTCTCCTTTGGAAGGCGTACTGCACAAGGCTATTTCGCAAAATATCATTGCAAGAATACCTATGGACAGGTCGCTGATTATGTCGCGTAAAAAAGCCGACGACATTGCCAAGGCTTGCAAGAATTTTCAAGTAAATATCAAAGGCGTAGGCGCGAGAGCCAACGCGCAAGTCGCATGCGGTGGCGTTGCGACAGACGAGTTGGATATGCGTACGTTGCAATCGAAATTACACGAGGGGCTGTATTGCATAGGCGAGAGCGTTGACGTTGACGGACTTTGCGGAGGTTGTAATCTTCACTGGGCATGGGCAAGCGCGCTGGCGGTGGCTAAAGATTTGATATGATTAGAGCAGACCAAATAAAACTCCCCGTAGACTATACCGATGACGACGTCAAAAAAGGCGTCGCGAGAGCGCTTGGCGTAAATGTCAATGAAATAAAACAATACGAAATTATAAAGAAGTCAATAGACAGTAGAGATAAGAGCCGAATTAGATACGTATTAAGCGTAGCGGTAACTTTAGAGGGCGAGAAAAAATATATTGCAAGGCACCCTAAAGCCGTTTTATATACTCCCCCTGCGAGAAATATCGAGAGTATTTTGCCCAAAGAAATACCTGCGCCGTCAAAAAGACCTGTGATTATAGGACTGGGTCCGGCGGGACTTTTCGCAGGTTTGACGCTTGCTAAGGCAGGATTGCGACCAATTCTCTTTGAGAGAGGTAAGCCTGTAGATGAAAGAGCAAAGAGCGTAGAGGACTTTATCAATACTTGCGTGCTCGATACGCAGAGCAACTTGCAATTCGGCGAGGGAGGAGCGGGTACATTTTCTGATGGCAAACTCAATACGGGAACGGGTTCTGCGCTAATTAGCGTAGTCTTTGGCGAGTTCGTTAAGTTTGGCGCGCCCGATCAGATACTTTACGATGCAAAACCGCACGTGGGTACGGACAAGTTGCGCGACGTGATTAAGAATATGCGCCGTGAGATAGTCGCCCTTGGCGGAGAAGTATATTTTGACAGCAGATTGATTGATATAAAGTCGAGTGGCGGTAACTTGACGGGAGTTGAGATAGACACCAAGGACAGAGGAATTTGGAGCGTTGATTGCGATTGCTGTATACTTGCTATCGGACATAGCGCAAGAGATACTTTCGAGATGCTTGCTTCAAAAGTCAAAATAGAGCAAAAGCCATTTTCAATCGGCGTTCGTATAGAGCATCTTCAGAGCGCTATCGACAGAGGACAGTACGGCGGGCAGAAAGGACTTCCGCCTGCTAATTATTCGCTTTCCTGTCATCTTGATAGCGGTAGGTCGTGTTATACTTTTTGTATGTGTCCCGGCGGATACGTTATGCCTGCCACTTCGGAGGAAAAAGCCGTCGTAACCAACGGTATGAGTTATTTTGCCCGCGACGGCGTCAATGCTAACAGCGCTTTGCTGGTGGGCGTCGGCCCTCAAGATTTTTCTTCTTCAAATCCATTAGCAGGAGTGGAATTTCAACGCAAGTACGAAAGGCTTGCCTATGCCGTATCTAATTCGTACAAAGCTCCTTGTCAAAGATACGAGGACTTGGCCAACGGCAAAGCAAGCAGTGGTTTCGGACAGATTTTGCCGACGTACCCAATGGGCGTAACGCAAGCGGATTTGAGGGCTTGTTTGCCCGATTACGTCACAAATAGCATAGTCGAGGCCGTAAAGGCGTTTGATAAAAAGCTCAAGGGTTTTGCCGACCCGGACGCGCTTTTGACGGGTGTGGAGAGCCGTTCTTCAAGTCCTATCAGGATACTTCGCGACGCTCAGGGAGATTGTTCGATAGGCGGTCTTATGCCTTGCGGTGAGGGCGCCGGATACGCGGGAGGTATTACTTCCGCAAGCGTAGACGGAATCAATATTGCGCTGAAATATATCTCAAAGCTATTTAGCAAATAG
>CAMWPK010000052.1 GCA_947176115.1 uncultured Clostridia bacterium | reverse complement strand
GTGTAAATATATACGGTATACCCAGACATAGTGACAATGCGACAAGCTGGCTTACGTATCTCTTCTTCTCTTTTGCGTCTTTGAAATGCGGTTTAATAGTATTCTTTATCAACTGCTTCGTCAAAGCAAAAAACGCCGTCATACTCCACCTCTAAAACTTAAATTCTTCTTGCTCGTCGCTGACAAGCGTATCGCCTTGCGTAACCGAAAGGAAGAACTCTTCAAGAGAATTGTCGGCGTTCTTTGCCCTAATCTCTTCCATAGAACCGCTGATAATCAAACTTCCTTTGTCAATAATCGCAAGCCTGTCGCAAAGTTTTTCCACTACCTCTATTATGTGTGAGGAAAACAAAACGCTATTGCCATCTTTACAATGTTCTTTCATCAACTCTTTAAGATTATATGCGCTTTGAGGGTCAAGACCCGTAAGCGGTTCGTCAAGAATCCATAGCTTTGGATTGTGTATCAACGCGCCTATTACACAAATTTTTTGTTTCATACCGTGAGAATAACCGCCGATAGGTCTACCTATAACGTCAGTCAAACCAAAAAGTTGGAAGTACTTATCTGCCCTCGTCTTTCTGTCATTGACGCCAACTCCGTATATGTCCGCCATAAAATTGACGTATTCTCCGCCTGTCATTGTATCATAAGTAAAGTGATTGTCAGGCACGTATCCTAAATCCTTCTTTGCTTCGATGGGATTTTCATGCAAGTCGTGTCCGCAAATCTTGATATTACCCTCGCTATAAGGCAAAGCGCCCGTAATACATTTAATTGTAGTACTCTTACCCGCTCCGTTGGGTCCCAAAAATGCAAACAACTCTCCCTCTTTTACTTCAAAACTCAAATCTTTGACTGAATACTTGTCGTTGCCTTTGTACTTTTTACTCAAATTCGTAATCGTCAAAATTTCATTCATATTAACCTCTCTTTTAGTTGCGTATATATCGTCTGGTATTTACCACAACTTTACTATAATTATACCTTTCGGTTCGTCTTCCGTCAATGCTAATTTTAAGTTGAAAATACCTATTTTCTGTAGATTTTGCAAAAAAAGTAGGCACACAAGATGCCTGCTTTCTATTTTTTGTTTTCTTGCTTATTGGCTTTTATTATCTTAGCTCTTATCAAATTCTTTTCAAATCCGTTTTGCGACGGCTGATAGAAGCGTTCGTCTTTTAGAGAATCAGGCAAATATTGTTGCTCTACCCAACCGCCAAAGTCGTGCGGATATTTATATCCCGAAATCTTTTGCGCTTTATAGTTCTTATCCATAAGATACGTAGGCACCCTATCGTCCTTTTTCTCTGCTACGACTTGCTCGACAGCGTACTTAGCTATAACAACGCTGTTAGACTTGGGCGCTTCGCATACGTAAATAATAGCGTTGTAAAGCGGTATCTTGCCCTCAGGAAGTCCAATATTTTGGTACGCAGTCAATGCGGAAGTCGCTACTACAAGCGCTTGCGGATCTGCCATCCCCACGTCTTCGCTACTGTGGACTATAAGTCTGCGCAAGATAAGCATCGGGTCGCATCCGGCCTGAATCAACCTTTCTGCCCAATATAAGCCTGCGTCGCTGTCACTACCACGCAAGGACTTGCAAAACGCTGAGAGCATATCGTAATACATACTCTCGTCTATGCTCATAGACTTCTTTTGCGACGACTGCTCAGCTACCGATACGTCGATATGAATAACTCCGCCCTCATCTGCCGAAGTACTCTTAACGGCAAGTTCCAATGCGTTGAGCGCATTGCGCATATCGCCGTCGCTCGCCCATACAAAATGGTCTAACGCTTCTTCGCTGATATTGACGTCGTAAGTTCCAAGCCCTTTTTCCTTGTCTGTCAAAGCCCTTTTGAGAGTATTTTTTATATCGTCGCCTGACAATGGCTTGAACTCAAATATTCTGCATCTCGATACGATTGCCCTTGTCATAGAAACAAAGGGATTTTCCGTCGTTGAACCTATAAATACTATATGCCCCTTTTCAATAGCTTCCAGCATGCAGTCCGATTGCGCTTTGTTCCACCTATGACACTCGTCAAGGAGTAAATAGGTCTTTATTCCGTATCTCTCCTTTTCAAGCCTTGCGTCCTCAATGACCTTTTTTGCGTCTGAAATACCTGAAGAGACGGCGTTGAGTTTGACAAAGTTAGACTTTGTGGTATTAGCAATAATGTTGGCAAGCGTAGTCTTACCGCACCCCGGAGCGCCGTAGAAAATACAACTGCCAAGACTATCAGTTAATATAGCCCTTCTAAGCAAGCTATTTTTGCCTACGATATGGCTTTGCCCTACAAAATCGTCTAAAGTCGCGGGGCGCATTCTCTCTGCCAGAGGAGCGTTATCCTTTTGTATAATATCGAACAAATTCATATTGATATTATAAATCTTTATATATACAAAGTCAATGAATTTTATTCGTTAGAACTTCTTACGCTGGCAAATAGAACCTTGACTGACTTTTTACCCGCATCTTCTTCCAGAGTTATTGCGGTATCTCCTTTGATTTTAACGCCTTGCAACTCTATGCAATCTTCTTTGTCTTCGTCAAATTCTATCGAATAAACGCTTCCCTTATACCTATACGTTACCCTCATTCCCTGCCAATTCCTCAACTTTGGACGTGTAAAAGACATGATTTTACCTTGGATATTTATACCTAGAAAATCTCTGATTATCGTATCGTATAGTATGCTTGCCGAACCGCTGTACCAACTCCAACCCATTCTTCCGTAGTTATCTTGATTAGAATACACGTCGCCCGCCAAGACGTACGGCTCGCCTTTATAGATAGTAGCGCCTTTTTGAGAGGAATTTTTAGCAATTGGATTTAGCATATCCAGAAGGTCATGCGCGGTGTAATTCTTGCCGTCAACGTCAATTACTGCGTCATTCATAGCCACAGCTTTGACGTACCACGTTGACGCGTGAGTGTACTGACCGCCATTCTCTCTCACTCCCTTTGGATAAGAAGAAATATACCCGTAATACGTGTCTTTACTCTGCGCAGGCCAAAGCAATTTTATTATTCCTGCTTCCGTATCTATAAGGTCGGCTACGCTTTGCAGAGCTGTATTTTGTACGCTCTTTGACGATACCGATGCGATTACGCTCCAACTCTGACAAAGTATATCTTTTGCAAAACGGGAATTACCTTTGACCCCCAACTCTTCGCCGTAGTCCGTAGTAGCTCGCATAAAGTATCCGTCTTTTACGCACTTATCCAAAGCAAGTTGAAGATTCTCGATATGAGCGAGATACTCCTGTCTTCTGTCAAAGTCAAGGTACTTGACAAACTTCCTCAAGACGTGCAGAGCCAACATACTTAGCCATACGCTTTCGCCTTTGTTTTGCATGCCTATTTCATTGAGCGCGTCATTCCAATCTCCACCGCCGATAAGCAATAATCCTCTCTCCCCATACTTCAACGTAGCGTCAATGGCTCTCTTGATATGAGATAGCAGACTTTCGCCTAGCGAACTCTTTTGCGGGACTTCCAATCTACTCTCTGCGCGTTCTTCAAGAGGCGAAGAAACGAGATATTTTTGAATACTGTTCAATATTGAACTATCGCCGGTATAGTCAATATATTCAAAGGTCAACAATGGCAAAAATAGTCTGTCATCGGTAATATGCGTCCTCACTCCAAAGCAATCTCCGTGCCACCAATGCTGAACGTCACCCTGCAAATATTGATGCTCAGCAGATAGTAAAATATGGTTTTTTACCCGCTCTGTGTCGATATAGAGCATTGTAAGCATATCTTGAAGTTGATCTCTAAATCCTATAGCTCCGCCCGCCTGATAGTAACCGCACCTGCCGTTGATACGGCTTGACACGACTTGATAAGCAAGCCATTTATTGAAAAGCAAATCAAGATTTTTATCTTTTGAACATAGTTCAAATTTGTTCAAGTCGGCAAATTTATATCTTTGTTCAAGAATATAATCATTTATATTTTCCAATTTAAGCGACGAAATAAAGCTATATTCATTGGCTATTACAAAGTTTATCTCAATTACTCTTCCGCTGAGTTTTCTCGTCAAAAGAGCGTGCGACGCCAGATTGCAATCCCCGTTATATTCTGATAAATATACCTCACCGCCAAGCGTTTTGAAACTTGCCTTGCTAGGTAGTAGCTTAGCATCAACGTCGCACTTGACAAATACGCATTGACTGTTAAAAATGTTGGTGACTTTAATAGTTTTGTTGTCGATTTGCTCGTCAAATAGCATCTGATTGATAGGCAAATCCCCCAACATTGCGTTAAGCGAAAACAATACTTGAGTATCAATATTCCCCTTTTCTTTTGAAAGTTTGATTTTGACAAACTTGCCTTTTCCGTCTTTGATAATTCCTTCTTCTACGAGATACTCAACTTGATTTATATTACCGCAAAATTGCGTATAGCCAATACCGTGCTTAACGTACCCGCCCTTATTGAGTTTATTCAATCTGTGCATGCCTACAATATCAACGTATATCTCTTCGCACGGGGTGTCAAAGATAGGATTATTCTCAAACTTTGTCACTCTATTCAAATTGCTATTTTCAAAATAATCAAAGCCACCGCCGTTTTGCGTAACGACAAAACCGCCCTTTTCTCCACAGATTACGTTGGAGAAAGGCAAATACGTCGTTGACGCAACGATATAATTTCCTTCGGCGTCAAAGCCTCCTGCCGAGCAAGGTTTGACGATATTTGCATTCAGCGGACTAAATATCGAAGACTTTTTAGAGATATTTTCTCCCTTTTCAAGAATGGGAATTGTCACGCAAGAGAAGTTGTCTTCGCTCTTTTCGCCTTTCTTAGGAACACTGTCCAAGACTATAAAAGCGTTGCGTTTTATTTCCTCGATTACGCCCGCGTCCATTCCCTCTACGTTCAAAAATCTAAAGCAATTCAAACTCAATAAATCTCCAATATGCGTCAATTCTATAAAACTCTTAAGGACATGCTCGTTTTTTCTTTCTTCTGCGACGTACGAGATTACAAGATTACATTTTATTGACGTCATATTCATATAAATGACGGAATAAATTAAGTTCTTGAGTTTTTCGTCTTGATTGTAGTAGCAGAAATAAATATATTTGCTGGCTCTATCAAGCGACATAGGCAAAACGTCAGTATAATTACTTGATATTTCACTCAATTTCTCTCTATCATAAGGCGCGTACAGTACTCTCGTTGACAACCTGCATATCAAATCGCTTATCTTCTCATTGAGTTGATATTTATACGTCTTTGACAGCGCCGTCAACTTAGCGCTTTCGTATGCGTATTTTGCAAAGTCCGTAGACCTTATCTGCTCTATATTATTCTTCAACGCGCCCAAATCGGTATCGTAAGCAATAGCGCAATATACGCTCTTACTTTCGCCGGGATTGATTGATATTTCTCCGACAAATCCCAAGCATGGATTTAGAACGTCGCCTACAGATACTCCGGCATTTTTGTTGTTATTAAATATTATAGGGCAGTCGAATCCTCCTTCTCTACCTATAAAATTCGCCAAATTGCTTTCGTACTTGAGGTTTTCTACTCCAAGCACCGTCAAAGACGCATAGCAATCTCCATGAAAACTCCTTGCGCTCCTCTTGGCAATAAGAGAGTCAAGTCTTTCGTCATAGGACGTAGATACAAACATATCGTTAAACGCAGGATGCGACGTCATACCGCCAAAATCGTTGAGCGCGAGCTCTCCGCAAAATCCGCAAGTATATTTCTTGATAGAATCATCGTTGTTAGTCAAAGTAATTTTCCTAACTTCGCAATTTATATGTTGAGGTATAAACACGCTCATTTGACAATTCTTTTCTAGATTGACAAATTTATTTTCAAAAGGCGAAAAACTGTATTGACATTTATGCTTATACATAGGCGCATAAGTCGGACAATATAATTCTTTTCCATCGTCAATATAGAAAAACGAACCTTTATTTTCATAAATATCACTACTGAATTTATCTATATACTTGCCCTTTGCAAAGGAGTATCCACCGCCGTTGGAATTTCCAACAACGCTGTAATGACCGTTGGTAAGCGCATTGACGATAGGAAATCCACCGCACTCTCCGACTCTGCTATACCCATTAGACGCCTTGGCGTCATATACCGCGTCAAATCTCTTTGTTGATTTACTCTTTGAAGTTGGAATTTTTTCTTCAAGCATCAACTTTCCGCCTGACATTGCATGGTCGCTCATAAACAACTTAACGAAATAATCGTCAAATAGCGCATTGACAATCGAGCAAAGAAGCATACCTTGGTGATGCGACATCAAAGTAGCGACTATATTTTTACCATTGGTAAAATCAATAGCTTCATACATTCCCATTGAATTTTTTAGCCCCATATCGGCAAGTTTTCTAAGGTTTTTCACTGCCTTTGCGGGAGTATATTTTAAGGTCAACGCAGAGGAATACGGAGATATAACGCACCTGTCTTTTGATGCGCTTAAGCTGATTCTGCTTACACCAAAAGCTAAATATTTGTATCTATTTTCTTCATTAAATTCAAAATAACAGCTTTCGCTTATGCCCCATACGTAATTGCATTTCGACTTTGCCATAATATCCATGATATTATGACAGCTCTTTGTCAACAGACTTCTATCGCAATCGCTTAAGAATATCTGTGGCATCAGATATTCAAAAGCCGTACCCGACCATGACACCAAAGTATTGCCTTTGAGTTTGACAATGTTCCTCGAAAGTCCGTTGAAGTATGCAGTATTTCCCTTTATTGCCGATGCGATATAGCAAAGAGTTCTCGCCTCGGACGCAAGCATATCATAGTGCCCCTCGAACGTATTCCGGTCTTTGTTATAGCCGATAAAAAACTTGCCCTTTGAGTTGTCAAACAACGCGTCGAAATTGCAATCTTCTATAAATTTTTCAACGCGAGAATAAAGTTCTCCGTCAATATCCTTGACGTAAGCCTTGAGCGTAATTAAGCAGGCTATAAAATTTCCGCTGTCTACGCTAGATACAAAATATGGATAAAGCGGTTTTTGCGTAGCAAGGCTATACCAATTGTATAAGTGCCCCTCGAATTTTTCAAGGCTCTCTATCAACTCTATTTGCTCTTTGAGTTTTTGTAAGGCTTCTTCCTGCGAAATCTTCTCCAACTTATGAGCGCATATAATGGACAATAGAGCAAATCCTATATTTGTCGGAGATGTAAAAGAATTGGCTCCGCGCTTGGGAAATACTTGATAATTGTCGCATATAAGACTTTTTTCGCTCATATTTTTCTCAAAATATCGCAAAGTATCATTAGCTAAGGAGCGTAAAAATTCCTTATCTTGCGCCTTTAATTCTTTGCTTACATCTCTCTTTATACTCAAAATATAAGTCGCAAAGATAAATACGACAAATATCGCTATATAAGCTAAATATACGATATTTTTATAGAATAGACCTGCCAAAACTATGGACAAAATACAACTCGGCAAAACAAGTCCGATATGCTTGGAGAGTGTATTTCCCCTTTGAGTAGAATAAAAAGTCTTCCACTCTAAGAGATTTTTCCTATCAAATATAAGTTTGAAAAGCATTTTTAGCCAAAGCAAAACGCTTTGTACAGCTTCAAAAGGCAACGTCAAAAAGTCAAATATCATTTCGCCAACTTCGCCTAAAAACTGCCCAAGAACGTACCTCATGCGTTTGCCGTAATTTAGAGCATTCAAACAAAGTCCGAATCTAATCAAATAGATACCCGCAAAACTTATTGCAAATGGCAAAAGTAGCCACAACTGCCCAGTCAAAATCAACATCGACAGCAATATGAACTGACAAATCGGCAGAATAGTCTTTACTATATTGTACGCCATTACGTACTTATAGAAAGGTTGAGTTACTTTCTTTGAAAAAATATACGGAAATAGAAGAATATCTCCTCTTTGCCATCTATTTTGTCTAACAACGTGACTGACTAGCCCCGTTGGAGCGTCTTCATACGTGGGTACGGATAAACTTCCCGCGGACACAATTGCTCCCTCAACTATATCATGGCTTAATATTTTCCCATCAGGCAATTTGCCCTGTAACTTTTCAACGTATTCGTCAAGTCTATAAATACCTTTTCCGCAATAAATGGCGTTGCCTGAAATCTTATAATAAAAATCGCCGTAATTACAATAGCTATCCACACCGCTGTCTAATACGTATCGCTTTGTCCAAGGCGTACTCAATGACGATAACTTGTATCTTGAAGAAAAGGTTAACAATGTATATTTTGCGTTAAGCGGATGCAACATAGTATTTACCGCCCTCTTAATCGCGCCCGGCATAAGAGTGTTATCCTCGTCAAGAAGTAAGACGAAGTTGGGCTTTTCCTGACTTTTCAGAATGTAACAAAACTCCTGCCAATTACCGCTTATCAAAGCATTATTAAGCGCGTTAGTTGCGCCACGCTTTCTCTCATAAGCCTTCCATACTCCGCCTATATTGCTACGGCAACGAACAAAAATATTGATATTTTCATACTTTGACATTCTATCAAAAACTTTATATATTTCGCTATCCGCTTCGTCTACTTGACTTTTTGACGACTTCAAATCGACGAGCAAACTATACTCAAGCATTTTATCTTTATTTGTGAACGCCAAATCAAGCAAGTTGTCGCACGCTTCCTTGGCTTGCTCAACCGATGCAATATATTCGCACTTGACGACAAGCGTCTTGCCTTCCTTTGGCAATTCCTTGTAGTTCATAGAGGCTACGCTTCTCGACGGTAAAATAATATCCACAATGAGAGCGACTACAAATCGCGCAAGCGGTATTGAAGCAAAGAACATTATCACGCCTACTCCAACCATATA
>CAMWPK010000051.1 GCA_947176115.1 uncultured Clostridia bacterium | reverse complement strand
CAACGTAGCCTTTGAGCGTGTCATATTGTGTGTCGTCAAAAAAGTCCATAATTGCTCCAAAAAATATAGAGGGTAAAATCTACCCTCTATATTGTAATTTATTTAATCGTTGATTGTCAATAGACTTTTGTCCTAATAACTATATCGCTTATTCGTCCAACTTCTGCGCTAATTGTGCAATAATAGGCGCTTTGTCTATCATCTCCCACCTAAAGCCTTGGTCTTCTCTTCCAAAGTGTCCGTAATTACTCGTCTTTGCAAACTGCGGTTTTCTCAACTCAAGTTGTTCGATAATTGCGAGCGGGCGCATATCAAATACCTCTTCTATTATCTTTGCAATCTGCGCATTGGAATACTTACTTGTACCAAAGGTGTTGACGTTGATTGATACGGGTTTTGCCACGCCGATAGCGTAAGCTACGTCGAGCTGGCACTTGTTGGCAATACCGCTTGCTACGATATTCTTGCAGACGTATCTTGCCATATAGCAAGCCGACCTATCCACCTTGGTGCTATCCTTACCCGAAAATGCTCCGCCACCGTGCGGACAGTATCCGCCGTAAGTGTCTACGATAATCTTTCTGCCGGTAAGTCCGCTGTCGCCTTGCGGTCCGCCTACTACGAATCTGCCTGTCGGATTGATATATATCTTGGTATTGCTATCTATCAAATTTGCAGGAATTACGCTGTCAATGACGTACTTCTTGACGTCCTTTCTCAAAGTTTCCATATCCACGTCCTCACTGTGTTGAGTGGATACTACTATGGCTTCGATACGGCTTACTTTATCATCTACGTACTCTACAGACACTTGAGCCTTGCCGTCGGGGCGCAAATAACTCAACTCCCCGCTCTTGCGAACTTTGGTAAGTCTGTCGGTGAGTTTGTGCGACAAGTATATCGGCATTGGCATAAGCGACGGTGTTTCGTTGCAAGCGTATCCAAACATCATGCCTTGATCTCCTGCGCCTATTAGGTCGTATTTATCGCCGGTATTCTCTTTGTTTTCTACCGAACTGTCTACGCCCATTGCAATATCAGGCGATTGCCTATCAAGTCTTACTATGACTTCGCACGTATTACCGTCCAAGCCTTTGTCTTCACTGTCGTAACCTATCTCCAACACTGCTTTGCGTACGATAGCTTCATAATCAACTTGCGCCTTTGACGTAATTTCGCCCATTACGAGTACAAAGCCCGTATTAGTACAAGTTTCGCAAGCCACACGGCTCGCAGGGTCTTTCGCAAGCAATGCGTCTAGTATGCTGTCGGAAATTTTGTCGCATACCTTGTCGGGATGTCCTTCGGTTACGCTCTCGCTGGTAAATAATCTCTTTATCATTTTGTTCTCCTAAAAAAAGTCGCTACACCGTGATAGCATAGCGACTTCGTATTCTATCTATCAAGTATACTTGCGGAATTTAGCACCTTACAAGAGGTTGCTGTGTGTTCTCAGTGTCCGTCACTCCCACACTCTTTATAGAATTTTAATATTCAGTTGTGAATTAGTCTTCGATATCGTCTTCGCCTGCAAACTTATGCTCGATATTCTCTTCGACGATATGATTCTCTACGCCGTTGGCCGGAAGAGCTACGATATTGCGGTATCTCTTCATACCTGTACCTGCAGGGATAAGTTTACCGAGTATAACGTTTTCTTTAAGTCCGACGAGATGGTCTACCTTGTTCTTGATAGCGGCTTCCGTCAATACCTTTGCGGTTTCTTGGAATGACGCCGCTGAGAGGAACGACTCAGTAGCCAAAGCGGCTTTGGTAATACCAAGCAAAGTTCTCTTTGCGATTGCAGGTCTACCGCCCTCTTCGATAGTCTTTTCATTTTCAGCTTCATACGCAAATATGTCTACGTATTCGCCCGGCATCATGCTGGTGTCGCCTTGGTTTTCTATCTTAACCTTGCGGAGCATTTGTCTTACAACGATTTCGATATGCTTTTCGTTGATATCAACACCTGCGCTAGCATAAGGTATCTTGACTTCTTTGATGATATATTCCTGTACGTCCTTTGCGCCCTTGGTGCGGAGCAAGTCTTGAGGATAGATGCTACCTTGCGTCAATACTTCGCCGGCTGTAACCTTTTGACCGTTCTCTACCTTGAGCTTTTGTCCGAATACCAACTTGTAGTCTTTCTTCTCGCTGTCAGCCTTTGCAGGAAGGATTGTCAAGACGTGCTTCTCATTGTCGATAGACACTTCGCCTGCGATTTCAGCAACAAGCGCTTGACCCTTTGGACGTCTTGCTTCAAACAACTCTTCTACTCTAGGAAGACCGTTAGTAATATCGCCAGACAATGCTACACCGCCCGTATGGAAGGTTCTCATCGTCAACTGCGTACCCGGCTCACCTATTGATTGAGCCGCGATTATACCGACTGCTTCGCCAAGTTTAACTGAATTGCCCGAAGCCATATTCTTTCCGTAACACTTTGCGCAAACGCCGTGCGCCGACTTACAGTTGAGTATGCTTCTAATCTTAACCTTTCTAATACCGGCATCTGCAATAGCTTGCGCTTGCTCAGGAGAAATCATAGCGTCTTTTTCTACGATAACTTCGCCCTTATCGCCAAGTATATCCGTCATAACGTATCTGCCGTCGATTCTCTCGACAAACTCTTTGGTGTTGTCGCCCTCGAGTACGATATCCATACCTCTGGTATCTCCGCAGTCGAGTTCGTTGACGATTACGTCCTGACATACGTCTACAAGACGACGGGTCAAATAACCTGAGTCAGCCGTCTTAAGAGCCGTATCCGCCATACCTTTACGTCCGCCGTGCGAAGATATGAAGTACTCAAGTACTGACAAACCTTCACGGAGCGACGCCTTGATTGGCAACTCAATCGTTCTACCGGATGGGTCAGCGACAAGACCTTTCATACCGCAAAGCTGTGAAATCTGGGTCATGCTACCACGCGCTCCGGAGTTTGCCATCATCCAAATCGGATTGAAGTCGTCAAGACCTTTCTTGAGTTCGACGTTGATGTCGGCAATAGCTTTTTGCCATACGGCAATAGTTTGCTTATATCTGTCCTCTTCAGTGAGAAGACCTTTCTTAAATTGCTTTTCGATTTTGACTACGTTCTCGTCTGCCTGAGCAACGATTTCCTTCTTCATTGGAGGCACGTGCATATCGAATACGCTGGCGGTGATTGCTCCAATCGTGGAGTACTTATAGCCTTGCGCCTTTATTTTATCCAATATAATAGAAGTTTCCGTCGCGCCCTTATACTTGAAGCAAGCGTCAACTATCTTGGATAGTACCTTCTTGTCAACGGTAGTGTTGATTTCAAGATCGAGTTTTTGCTCAGGAGTATCTCTCGGCACAAAGTGCAAATCTTGAGGTATTGCCGTATTGAAGATTATTCTACCGATAGTGGTATTCTTCAATATCTTGGAATACTTAACTCCGCCAATCTCCTTGGATACTCTAACGTGAATTGGAGTTTGGAGAGTGATTTGTCCTGCTTGATATGCCATCAACGCTTCTTCAGGATTTCTAAAGCATCTGCGCTTATCCTCTTCCAAACCGTCTTCTCTTATCATAGTCATATAGTAAGAACCGATGACCATATCTTGCGTAGGCGATACGACAGGCTTGCCGTCGCTCAACTTGAGAATATTGTTGGTGGAAAGCATCAAGAATCTAGCTTCCGTTCTTGCCTCGATTGAGAGCGGTACGTGAACAGCCATCTGGTCGCCGTCGAAGTCGGCGTTGAACGCGCTACATACGAGCGGGTGCAACTTGATTGCTCTACCCTCTACGAGTACCGGCTCAAAAGCCTGAATTGAAAGTCTGTGCAATGACGGAGCGCGGTTAAGAAGTACCGGATGATCCTTGATTACTTCTTCGAGTATATCCCATACTACGTCGTCTTGAGCTCTTTCGATTACTCTCTTTGCATTCTTGATATTCAGACAAATTCCTCTGTCTACGAGCTTCTTCATTACAAACGGCTTGAAGAGTTCTATCGCCATTTCCTTAGGTATACCGCATTGGTACATCTTGAGTTCCGGACCTACGACGATAACCGAACGGCCAGAATAGTCTACACGCTTACCCAAAAGGTTTTGACGGAAACGTCCTTGCTTACCTTTGAGCAGAGCCGTCAAAGACTTGAGTTCTCTGTTGCCGGGTCCGGTGACTGCCTTGCCTCTGCGACCGTTGTCGATAAGAGCGTCAACGGCTTCTTGCAACATTCTCTTTTCATTTCTCACGATGATTTCGGGAGCGCCGAATTCAATGAGCTTCTTAAGTCTGTTGTTACGGTTGATTACTCTGCGATACAAATCGTTGAGGTCGGATGCGGCGTATCTACCGCCGTCAAGCGGTACCATAGGACGAAGTTCAGGAGGAAGTACGGGAAGTACGTCCAAAATCATCCACTCAGGTCTGTTTCCGCTTACTCTGAAAGCCTCGATTACGTCTAGACGCTTAACGGCTTTGGTTCTCTTTGCGTTGTTAGCCTTGTCAGCGCTGTCGGCAATGATCGCCTTAAGCTCTGCCGATTCTTTCTCAAGGTCGATATTGGAAAGCAATTCTTTTATTGCTTCCGCGCCCATACCTACTCTGAAAGAACCAATGCCGAGGTCTTTATATCTCTCTTTAATTTCTGCAAGTTCTTTGTCCTCGATTACGTCCTTGTAGTTGACGTCAGTCGTGCCTGCGTCGAGTACTACGTACTTGTTGAAATAAAGTACTAAGTCTACGTCCTTTGGCGACATATCGAGAGCTACGCTTATTCTTGAAGGCACACCCTTGTAATACCAAATGTGAGATACCGGAGCCGCAAGTTCGATGTGACCCATTCTCTCTCTTCTTACCTTTGCTTTTGTTACTTCTACTCCGCACTTGTCGCAGATTACGCCCTTATATCTGATGCGCTTATACTTACCGCAGTGGCACTCCCAGTCCTTGGTAGGTCCAAAAATCTTCTCGCAGAACAAACCGTCTTTCTCCGGCTTCTGCGTTCTGTAGTTGATAGTCTCCGGCTTCAAAACTTCGCCGTGCGACCAAGACCTGATTTTATCGGGAGAGGCTACGCCTATTTTTATAGAATCAAAATTATTTACTTCTGACATTACACGCCTCCTTAATTTTCGTCGTCTTCAAACATATTGCTGAAGATGTCGTCGTCTTTATCGTCGCCGTCGGCATCGCCAAACGGATTGCCGTCGCCAAAGCTAAAGATATCGTCTTGAGTACCGAGATCGAAGATGTCAACCTCTTTGCCTTCTGCGCTGTTATCGTGTTCTTCGTAATACTCGCCTTCTTCCTCAACGGTTTCGCGAAGTCCGATTTCTTCCTTGTTCTCATTGAGCACCTTGACGTCAAGACCGAGAGCTTGGAATTCCTTAATCAATACCTTGAAGGATTCAGGAGTACCCGGCTCTGTGATAGGAGCGCCCTTGACTATGGATTCATAAGTCTTAACTCTACCTACTACGTCGTCTGACTTAACCGTCAATATCTCTTGCAAGATGTTGGCAGCGCCGTACGCTTCAAGCGCCCAAACTTCCATTTCACCGAATCTCTGTCCGCCGAATTGCGCCTTACCGCCAAGAGGCTGTTGGGTAACTAAGCTGTATGGACCGGTGGATCTTGCGTGAATCTTCTCGTCAACCAAGTGACAGAGCTTGAGCATATACATATAACCGACCGTAACAGGATTTTCAAACTTTTCGCCGGTTCTGCCATCGTAAAGCTCTATCTTACCGTTTTCAGGCAAGCCGTTCTCAACAAGTAATTGCTTGATGTCTGCCTCTGTAGCACCGTCGAATACCGGAGTGGATATATGCCATCCGCAAGCCTTAGCAACTAAGCCCAAGTGAACTTCAAGCACCTGACCTATGTTCATACGCGAAGGCACGCCCAATGGGTTGAGCACGATTTGAAGCGGAGTTCCGTCAGGCATGAACGGCATATCTTCTCTTGGAAGTACTCTTGATACTACGCCCTTGTTACCGTGACGACCTGACATCTTATCGCCTACGCCAATCTTACGCTTTTGAGCAATGTAAACTCTGACGAGTTTGCTAACGCCTGGTGAAAGCTCTTTGCTGTTTTCTTTTGTGAACACCTTGACGTCTACGACGATACCCGACTGACCGTGAGGCAATCTCAAGGAAGTATCTCTGACTTCTCTTGACTTCTCACCAAAGATAGCTCTCAAAAGTCTTTCTTCCGGAGTGAGTTCCGTTTCGCCCTTAGGCGTTACTCTACCGACGAGAATATCACCGCTGTGGACTTCTGCGCCGGGGATAATGATACCATCCTCGTCAAGATATTTCAACGCGTCGTCGCCGAGGTTAGGAATATCTCTCGTGATTTGCTCTTCGCCGAGCTTGGTATCTCTGCTCTCTATCTCGTATTCTTCAATATGGATAGAAGTAAATACGTCGTCTTTTACAAGATCTTCATTTATAAGAATAGCGTCCTCGTAGTTGTAACCTTCCCAAGACATGTAACCAATGAGAATGTTTCTACCAAGCGACAATTCTCCGTTGCAAGTGGAAGGTCCGTCTGCAAGTACCATACCCTTGCTAACCCTCTGTCCCTTGCTGACGATTGGCTTTTGAATGATACACGTACCTGCGTTGGATCTTTCAAACTTTTGCAAGATATACGTGTCTAGCGCGCCGTCGTCGCGTCTTATGCCTATCTCGCTGGAAGATACGCTCTCAACAAATCCGTCGTTTCTTGCAATAACCATAACGCCGGAATCGTAAGCAATCTTGTGCTCGATACCGGTACCGATAAACGGAGCTTCCGGTCTTAAAAGCGGAACTGCCTGACGTTGCATGTTAGAACCCATCAACGCGCGGGCTGTATCGTCGTTTTCGAGGAACGGGATAAGCGCTGCTGCAACCGATACGAGTTGCTTAGGCGAAACGTCCATATAGCTGACTTCGTTTTGGTTGAACTCTCTGATGTCGCCTCTGTGACGGCAAGTTACACGCGCCGTAGCAAACGAACCGTCTTCGTTGAGTTGCGCGTTTGCTTGCGCTACGATATACTTATCCTCTTCGTCAGCTTGCAAATACTGCACTTCGTCGCTAACGTAACTTATCTCTTTGCCCTCTGCGTCAAGTTTTTTGACTACCTTGCGGTACGGAGCTTCAATAAAACCGTATTCGTTGACTCTTGCGTAAGTAGCAAGCGAAGATATAAGACCTATGTTTTGACCTTCAGGAGTTTCGATAGGACACATACGACCGTAATGAGTATGGTGAATATCGCGCACTTCGAATGAAGCTCTTTCTCTGTTAAGACCGCCGGGACCTAGCGCCGACAACTTACGCTTGTGAGTAAGTTCTGCGATTGGGTTGTGGTGATCCATAAATTGCGAAAGCTGTGACGAGCAGAAGAACTCTTTGATTACCGCTGTCACCGGCTTAATATTTATAAAGGTCTGCGCCTTGAATTCGCCGTCGGCTTGAGTAACAAGCATCTTCTCCTTGATGCCTCTGTCAAGTCTTGTAAGACCTACTCTGAATTGATTTTGCAACAACTCGCCTACTGAACGTATTCTTCTGTTGGCAAGGTGGTCGATATTGTCCTTTTCTCCAAAGCCTACTGAAAGTCCGAGGTTGTAAGATACAGTTGCAACAACGTCGTCGAGAGTAAGATTCTTAATGACAAGTTTATCTCTGTTTTCCGGCAACTTGATAGCGCTCTTCAAATCTTCAAGATCTTGATTCTCTTGCATCAACTTAACAAGAGCGGGAGTGTATACCTTTTCCAAAATGCCCAAGTCTTTTGCCGTAAAGTCTATCTTATCTCCATAGTAGGACTTGAGGTACTCAATCATATCAACGGTGTTGTTGCCGATGACCTTAAACTCTTCCGGCTCGCCCTCTTTGACAATCTTCTTCTTGAGGTATACTACGTTGACGCCTGCGTTTTGCATTGCCTTTGCAGTTTCAATATCTACTACTTGTCCTTGCTCTGCCAAAACTTCGCCGTCTGCGCTTACCACGTCTTTTGCCAAAGTATAGCCTTCGATTCTCGTAGCAAGAGCAAGTTTTTTGTTGACTTTATATCTGCCTACGCGCATAAAGTTGTACTTTTTGTCGTCATAGAAAGTAGACTCGATAAGTTGAGAAATGCCTTCCTGCGAAGGAATTTCACCCGGACGCAAACGCTTGTATAATTCTATTCTCGCGTCCTCGATAGTCTTGGTAGCGTCCTTTTCGATAGTCTTTATAAGTATATCTTCTTTGCCAAACACGTCGTAAAGCTCTTCGTCGCTACTAATACCAAGCGAACGCAAGAGCACCGTAGCGGGAATTTTGCGGTTACGGTCTACGTTGACCCACAAAATCGAATTGAGGTCTTGCTTGAATTCAAGCCAAGCTCCTCTGTTTGGCATAATAGTGGTTTCGAATCTCTCGATACCCGACTTGTCCATTGAGCTGACGCTGTAAACGCCCGGGCTTCTGACCAACTGACTGACGATAACGCGTTCTGCGCCGTTGATAATGAAAGAGCCGTTGTCGGTGATCATAGGCAAATCACCCATGAATACCTCCTCTTCCGTAATCTCGCCCGTCTCTTTGCGAACAAGTCTTACTTTGACACGCAACGCTCTAGCGTACGTCGTATCGCGGTCTTTGCACTCTTTGATGGAATACTTGGTCTCATCGTCAAGTTTGAATCCCAAATAGTGCAATTCGAATCTTCCGCCTCTATCGCATACGGGAGAAAAGTCGTCGAGGACTTCTTGGATACCCGTCGTGATAAACTGCTTGTAAGATTCTTTTTGAAGTTCGATCAAATAAGGTATTTCAAGCGGTTCATGAATTTTGGAGAAACACTCACGCTCCGTATTGCCGTATTTGACTGTATGAGTTCTTTGAGGCATATTGCACCCTCCTTAAAAAATTTCCGAATAATTTGTCTGCGCACTTGCCAAAATGCCTGCTTTAACGGCTAATTTGGCAGTATACATAATTACACAATTATAGATTGTAACAAAAGAGGCAAGCAATGTCAACGATTTTTTTAACTTTTTTATTAATTTTTTTATTTATATTATATATTTAATTATTTTGCGTCTTTTATTTTTTGCTCTTAACGACCTTGTTTTAATGTTTTTAGTTAAAGTTTCTTAAAATATATATCGTCGCGTATAAACCTCTTCTATTTGGGCAATAATATTATATTTACTGACGATACAAG
>CAMWPK010000050.1 GCA_947176115.1 uncultured Clostridia bacterium | reverse complement strand
CTACATAATTCTTAATTAAGTCGATATTTGTAATAATTTGACTAAAATCAGACATATTATTGCTAGGATTGATTACCAAGTTGATTTTACATCCCAAGTCTTTAATCATCTTGATACTATCTTTATTGATATCCATTTCTACGAACAATAAATCTTTATTTACACTATTTTCTTTAGCGTAATAACATTCCAAGGCGTTGGAATACTCTGCTCTTTGCCTATGAGAATTATATTGGCTTATAATTTCATCGCTTAATTTTTCTATCACGCTTCTGCGTAAATTATTGAGAGTTGACGCGGGAACAAAAAGATTATCTTCAATATCAACTTCAAGATTCGCCGTAAAGTTACTATCCCCCAATCTCAAAAGCTGTTTAGCTACGCTATCGTAATTTGCAGATTGAGAAATGCTTTCTTGCGGTATATCGCCTTTACACTCTACTTGTATATCTTCATATATTGCCCTTAAAGTTACCTCTTCGCCACGCTTTGCCTTAAATTGCATTTTTATGGATAATTTAGGACTAACTTCTTTATATTTATCCAACTGAGTACCGCTTAACGTAAGATGAATTTTACTGCCTACAGGATAATTGCCAAAATTCTTTACTCTATATGTTCTACCGACCTTTTCTATATTGGTTATTGACAATCCCCCCAATTCTTCTCCGTCGCGTATTATCTTTACTCCGTCGCCTTTATTTAACTCTCCTATCAATTCCAGAACTGCGCTTCCATTTGATACTGATACAATCTTTCCTACCTCTAATCCGATATTTCCGTTGATTTTGTCATAAATTATATCTTTAGACCCATTATAATTGTATCCCAGAGTAAAATTACCTCTATTGTATGCGCTCTTAAGAGAATCATAGTCAATTTTCTCGCTATTTCCCTTTAATAATACGTTATCAACAGCCTTACGGTATTGCGCAACCGCCTCTCCAACGTAATGCGGTTGTTTGAGCCTACCCTCAATTTTAAGACTATCAACTCCAAGTTTAGCCAACTCTTCGACCTTGTCTATCAAACATTGATCTTTGGGCGATAGCAAATAACTCTCTTTTGAAGAGAAATCAGACGAATACTTTAATCTACATGGCTGATTACAACGCCCGCGATTACCGCTGTCACCGCTCATCATACTAGACATAAGACACGCGCCTGAAAAACTTACGCACAAAGCGCCGTGAACAAAATGCTCTATCTCCAATTTGGTATTGTTTCTAATTTCCGCAATGTCGCTACTCAACGTTTCTCTAGCAAGAACAACTCTTGTAAAGCCAAGATCTTCCAGCACTTTCGCGCCTGCAAGATTATGCACGCCGATTTGCGTACTTCCGTGCAACGGAACGTCATATTGTTTAAGTATATCAAGACAGCCGAGATCCGTAACAATGAATGCGTCTACGCCTGCTTTTGCAGATATTTCTACGTATTCGGCAAAAACATCTTTCTCAGACTGCTTGATATTGGTATTAAACGTCAAATATACCTTAACTCCAAATAAATGACAATAGTTTACCCAATAAGCTATATTGTCCTTATTGAAATTATCCGCCTTTATTCTGGCATTGAACAAGTCTAGCCCCAAATATACCGCGTCTGCGCCGGCATATATTGCCACTTTCAAAGAACGAATATTCCCGACCGGAGCTAATACTTCCAACATCTTTTATCTTTGAACTGCCGAAAATTCGCTTGACAGTTTGGTCAATATTCTGTTGATCTTGGCGTTTACCTCATCATCCGTCAACGTTCTGTCCGCCAATCGGAATACCAAAGATATAGCAACGCTCTTCTTACCTTTACCAAGCGCTTGTTCGTTACGGTAAATATCAAATATTTTTGTATCCACAAGCAAATTGCCACCGCCTTTTCTCACGCAGGCAAGCAAATCTCCCGCCATAACGTCCTCATCAACGACGATTGCAATATCTCTCTCAATTGGAGGATAGTTGGATATCGCCGTAAACGTATAACTATAATCGGCGAGCTTATTTAGCATATCGACGTTAATTTCGGCAATATACATTCTTTCTGATACGTCAAAACTCTTTGCGACTTCAGGATGCACTTCGCCCAAGTATCCGACTACATTATTACCCACGCAAATATCCGCGCTCCTACCTTTGTGAAGATAAGTAATATCAGCTCTCTTATATTCTGCTTTGATTCCAAACTTTTTGAGTATTATCTCGACTACGCCTTTCATAGTAAAGAAGTCCTCGCCCTCGCCGTATCTGCCCAAAGCAAGCATATTTACTTCCGTAGGAAGTTCTGTAACCGACGCATTGTTGGGTAGATATACGTTGGCAATTTCAAACAATTTAGCCTTTTTATTGCTTTTTAAGAAATTACTTGCAAGCGTCGATATCATACTGTAAGCCAAAGTTGTTCTCATTATAGATAAATCTTCGCCAAGCGGTTTAAGAAGTTTGACACAATTACGTCTATAGTCGTCTTCTTTTAACTTCAATATATCAAAGCACTTGGGCGTAGTAAACGAATAAGTCAAAGTTTCGCTCATTCCACGGCTAACACATATATCTTTTATGATATCGATATTTTGTTCTTGTTGATTTTTACCGCCAAGAGTTTGATTTCCGTCTTTAAGCAAAGTACTCGTGACTTTATCGTATCCATAAAGTCTAATTACTTCTTCAGCAAGGTCATTGGCATTCTCAATATCATCTCTGAAAGCAGGACATACGCAAGTAAGTCTGCCGTCCTTATCGATACTGCTCTCAATTTGCAAACTATTGAGTATCTCCAATACTATTTCAGACGGTACGGTTATTCCCAAAATGCCATTGATTTCTTCAACGCTTGTAACAACAACGTTTTGCTTAAGGTCTTGAGCAAGCCTGTCGATTATTCCGTCGGCTATCTTGCCCCAACCGTATTTATAAATCAAAGTCAAAGCGCGCATTATGCCCAATCTTTGAGAATCAAAGTCGATACCTCTCTCGTACCTATAGGATGAATCCGAACGCAAATTCAACTTCCTTGAAGTTCTTCTGATATTATCTCTCAAGAACTTAGCCGACTCAAAGACAATCGTATTGGTCTTTTCATTGATACCGCTATTAAGTCCGCCCATAACTCCAGCAACCGCGCAAGGCTTCTTTGCATCGCAGATTACAAGCATAGTATCGTCAAGTTCGTATTCCTTCTCGTTGAGAGCTACTATCTTCTCGCCGTTTTTTGCTCTTCTAGGTATGATTTTATTGCCTTCTAAATAGTTCCTATCAAAAGCATGCATAGGTTGACCTATCTCAATCAAGACGTAATTCGTTACGTCCACGATATTATTTATTGAACGCAGACCTACAGACTTTAGTCTTTTTTGAATAATTTCGGGACTGCTTTCAATCTTTATATCTTTTACGACGCCAGCCATATATCTAGGACAAAGCGTTTTATCCTGCACGTCTACGTCAACAAAATCGCCCACCTTAATACTTTGATCGGTTTCAAAATATATCTCGGGCATTTTTAATGGCTTTTTAAGTACCGTAGCTACTTCTCTAGCTATACCCAACACGCTGTTACAGTCTGATCTATTGGCAGTAATACCAATATCAAGGACTACGTCGTCATTGCCAAGCACTACGTTCATATCCGTTCCCAGCGGATATTTTTCTTTATTCATTATCAAAATTCCATGTACGCCTGCGCCTGCATATTCCTCTTCAGTGAGTTTCAATTCTTCGCCTGAGCATAGCATACCGTTGGAAGGCACACCGCGCAACTTGCCGCTTTTTATCACTTGTCCTGTAGGAAGCAAGGAATTATCCAGAGCCACAGGTACTAAATCGCCTTCTGCTACGTTTTGCGCGCCTGTAACTATCTGTACGAGGTCTTTAGCGCCGACGTCAATTTGGCAAATCTGCAATTTGTCCGCATCGGGATGCTTTTCAAGTTTTGCAATCTTGCCAAGAACAACGTTTTTCATATTTGCGCTAGCATCTATTATTTCTTCAACTTCAAAACCCGCGCTTACAAGTTTGTCCGCGAGCTTCTCAACCGTGACGTCAATATCTACAAAATCTTTTAACCAACTCAATGAAACTTTCATACCTCTAACCTCCTACTTAAATTCCTTTAAGAATCTTACGTCGTTTTCAAATAAAATTCTCATATCGGGAATACCGTACTTTATCATAGCGACACGCTCTACGCCCATACCGAACGCCAAGCCCTTGTACTTTTTGCTATCGATACCGCAATTATCCAATACTTTAGGATTTACCACTCCTGCTCCAAGCACTTCTATCCAGCCGGTTCCTTTACATATTCTACAACCTTTGCCATGGCATACCGAACACGTCAAATCCACTTCCACGCTAGGCTCTGTGAATGGGAAGAACGACGGACGGAATCTAACCTTTGTCTTTTTGTCAAACAGTCTTTGAGCAAAGGTTTCTAATAGTCCTTTGAGGTCGCAAAGCGTAACTTTCTCATCCACGACAAGTCCTTCGATTTGTTGGAACATCGGCGAGTGCGTAGCGTCGTCGTCAGGTCTATATACCTTTCCCGGACAAACAATTCTAATCGGCGGTTTGGTATTTATCATAGTACGCGTCTGCATAGAAGACGTATGCGTACGCAAAAGTATATCGTCGGTAATATAGAAAGTGTCTTGCATATCTCTTGCCGGATGGTCGGGCGGAATATTGAGCATTTGAAAGCAGAACTTATCAAACTCAATTTCAGGACCTTGACCGAGAGTAAATCCCAATGAAGTGAAAATATCCAAAACCTCGTTGGTCACCAACGTACAGGGATGCAAACTTCCTCTTTCTTCGCCTTTGCCGTCAAGAGTAATATCTACGCCTTCTTCAAGCATTTTGGCATCAATCTCCGCTTGCGTCAGCTCTTTAGTTTTCTCTTCCGTCAACTGAGTAATGATATCTCTTGCTTCATTGACGTATTTACCAACAAGCGGTCTTTCCTCTTGCGGAAGATCTTTCATACCTCTCAAAAGCCCCGTCAACTCTCCGCTTTTGCCGAGATACTTAACTTTGACGTTGTTGATAAATGCAAGCGTATGGCTTTGTTCTATAGCCAACTTTGCTTCTTCGATAAGTTTTGCAATCTTTTCTTTCATATTTACCTCACTTTTTATAAAAAAATACGCCCCTAAACTAATTAGGGCGTATTAACGCTGTACCACCTAAATTCGTCATCAAAGTCAATTGCAAATTAAAGACTTAATGACCTCGTTTGGTTATAACGTCACCGACGGTTTTGCCTACATTCTCAACAAAACAACTCCAAGGCGAATTCTCCCCGACCAACCCTTTGCCCTTTCAGCCTATTGAGGCAAAATCTCTGTCGCTCGTCTTTGTGGGGACACGATCCTCTTCAACGTTTATAATGATATTCTAGCATTAAAACAAGGCAAAAGCAAGTGTTTTGCTCACATAACGTTAATTATAATTCTTATTATGATATTTTATATTGATAATTGGATAGGTATTAAAGTTTAAGAGAATTTCCCATGCCGTTTTGGAAATAAAACTCCGGCACTTTGCCTACTATGAGATTTTGATATACAACCATGGAATTTTGAACTTTTACGTTCTTAACGCACAAAGGTAGCATAACGCTTATATCTGCAAACAAGTCGATATACATACAAAGCAAAGTTTGATTTATCCCTACGCTCTCAAAGGTAGTTCGGTAGTTGCACTGTATATTCCCAACATTTTCAAGTTTAAGCGAGTATTTCCCGCCGTAATTGGCAATAACAACGCTCCCCAAAATACTGCTGTACGGAACTTGCACGTCATCGCTCTCGCAAAGCAAATTTACTTCCCTTTGCGATATTGCCGCAACGTCGCGCATAAGCGCGTTAATGACGACCATATCACCGCTAATCAAGGCGACGTTGCCGTCATTATCGTATCTTATCTCATAAAAATTATCTTTGTCTTGAAACATTTCGCCCGTCAGCGCTTCAGTCGTAGAACTGTTGAAAATATCCACAACCTTCGTTGTAATTAAAGCGCTCGCGTATTTATCGACGTACTCAACCAAGTTACCTCTAAAATATAACAGGCAAGATATTACGATAGCTAAAATAATTATTACGGCTAAAACTGCTTTGATTTTTCTACGAGCGCATCTACACATACAATATTATATGCGCAAATGCTCTTGTAATTTACACTTTACGCCTTCTTTGAGTGAGATCGGAATATCAATGCAAAGAAGAAACCGAAGAATATCGCGGCTGTCAATCCGCCTGCCATATTTCTAAATCCGTAAGTTACCGCTTCAAACAGTCCTATTTTTGCGCCTTCTTTTGCGCCTTTGACGATCGTACTACCAAAACCTGTGATAGGTACGGTTATGCCTGCGCCTGCAAAATTTTCTATATACTTAAACACTCCGATAAGTTCTAAGAATACTCCCAATAGCAAGAACATTACCAGTATTCTTGCAGAAGTCATCTTAGTCTTGTTTATGAAGATTTGCGCAATCATACACACCAGTCCGCCTATTGCAAACGCCTTGACGTATCCCAAAAATATTTCCATATCAATACCAATCCTCTCTTTCTATTATTACTGCGTGAGCAATTCCCGGAATACTCTCGCCTTGGAGCGCTGAATCTTTGGAAAGCATTGCGCCTGTAGGCACAAAAAGTATCCTCTTCAATGATTTGTCCACGAGCTTTTTGTAAAGATAAGACGCGAATACCAAAGAGCAACATCCCGCGCCGGATCCGCCTTGTCCTGCCTTTTGCTTATCGCAATACATCATACTTCCGCAATCGTTGAGATTATTCAATTCATACCCCTCTTTTTTGCAAAGATAATGCAAAGTTTCTCTTCCAAAGCGTCCCAAGTCGCCTGTGATAATCAAGTCGTAATAATCGGGAGAGCGCCCAGTATCTTTGAAATGCGTGACAATTGTATTAGCCGCCGCAGGCGCCATAGCTCCGCCCATATTATTTGGATCCGTCAAGCCAAAGTCCAGAACTCTGCCTATTGTATATCCCTTGACAAGCGGATACTCTCCTGCCTTTTTTGAAAGCAAAACTGCTCCGCTACCGGTTACTGTCCATTGCGATTCAGGCGTAGGCTGTGTACCCAGTTCAAGCGGATATCTATATTGTCTTTCGGCAGTCGCGTAGTGCGAACTCGTACAGCAAATAATCTTATCGAAATCTCCTCCCACAAGCGTTGAGCCTATAGCTAATGCTTCGCCAAAAGTCGCGCAAGCATTGTATAATCCCATAAAAGGAGTGTGAAAATCTCTTGCGGAAAATGACGTGGGCACAATTTGATTAATCAAATCACCGCCCATAATAGCTCCGCAATCTAACGGCGATACGTTGACCTTTGACAAGCACTCGCCTATTACAAATCTCTGCATCTCGATTTCTGCCATTTCATGCGACTTACACTTCCATTCGTCGTCTTCCATAACGCAATCAAAGTAATCTCTGAAATTACCCTTTGCCTCATACGGTCCTGCCAATGAATACGCCGACTGTATATATACCTTGTTGTCAAGCAAATACGTTTGTTTACCTACTTTCATATCTATTCCACTTTACTCCGTTCTTATTTTCATACTTAATTTACCTAACTAATTAAAAAGACCTATAATCCAATAAATGACGCCCGAAACTACTGAAGATACCGTGCCCGCAACGATAATAGGTCCTGCGACGACAAACATTTTTGCCATCATACCCAATACGATACCTTCTTTATTGAACTCCATTGCAGGAGAAACTACGGAATTTGCAAAACCTGTAATAGGTACTATTGAACCGCCTCCCGCTTTTGAGCCCAACTTGTCGTATACGCCTATTGCCGTAAAAAACGAACCCAAGAATATCATAGTCATGCTGACTAGCGAAGCAACTTTTGCTTTGTCCCAATTAGGCAAAATAACCGTGAACAAATCAATAAAGGCTTGCCCTATACAACAAATTACTCCTCCTACGGCAAACGCCCATACCAAAGTAACGACGTGGTTACTCTTTTGCGCATTGGCGTGTATATAGTCCATATATTGTTTATCTTCCATTATTTCACCTCTTTGTCAAAACTTTCTTGACTTATACTTTTTGTTCTTGCTTTGTTGTGAATGACATCGATTTCTTCAGGTATTTTGAACCTGATTTCTCTATCCTCAACGTTGTCTTTGAATAGCGGACTTTTCATAAAAAAAATCACCCCCGTTAAGGATGTTGTCCATACGGCGGTGAATTATACTTCTTAAGCCAAGGCTTGTTTTAATTGATTGATAACTTTGCTCTCTATTCTGGATATTTGCACTTGCGACACACCCAGCATTTGAGCAATTTCGCTCTGCGTCTTATCTCTGTAATACCTAAGAATTATCACTTTCTTTTCTCTGTCAGGCAGTGAATCTATGCAATCTTTGAGCAAGATTTTGTTTATCATATCATCGCTTGTTTCGCTAGACGCCAATTTATCCATTACGCATTGGCTATTGTCGTCCTCATACTTTTCAAAGATAGATACCGGATATTTGTTGCTATCCATTGCGAAGACTACTTCTTGTTCCTCAATCCCAAAGTGTATTGCAATTTGCTTGACGGTCGGAGTTATGTCGTTGGCGTAACATTCGTTGACGTAAGTCTGAATTTTACTGCAAAGACTTTTCATTGCTCTTGATACTTTAATCGAGCCGTCATCTCTTATAAATCTTTTGATTTCGCCTGCAATCATGGGCACGGCGTAAGTAGAAAACTTGACGTTGAAAGCCATATCAAAGTTATTGATTGCCTTTACAAGTCCCAATGCTCCGAGTTGCAAAAGGTCGTCGTACTCAACTTGCTTATTTCTATACCGTCTTGCAATACTTTTTATTAAGGGCATATTTTCGCTAATCAACGTGCTTTTTGCGCTTTCGTCGCCTGCCTTTGCAAGATTGAGTAGTTCTATTGTTGTTTGATAATCAAGCATATCATTCCTTCTTAAATTCTTTTTGCATAATCACTTTTGTTCCTTTGTCTTTTTGTGAGATTATATCTACTTTATCCATAAACGTCTTGATAAGCGTAAAACCCATACCGCTACGTTCTTGGTCGGGCTTTGTCGTATAGAAAGGTTGAATTGCCTTTTCCACGTCGTCTATACCGCAACCTTCGTCCTCTATAATTAGTTAAACTTTTCAGTTTTCTAAACGTACCGATATGTCTATAGATTTCCACT
>CAMWPK010000049.1 GCA_947176115.1 uncultured Clostridia bacterium | reverse complement strand
ACTATTTCCATTGTGCCCATCGCATTGTCGATTCTTTGTGGCATTCTCGCGTAATATCTGTGAATGTCTATCATCAAAGCGTTGGGAGAAAATCTTCCCTTATTACTTCCCATACATACCACACTGCCGTCTGCGACTACAACGATTTGTATAGTCTTATTGAGGTCGTAAAGCGCATTGAACTTATGCTCGCCGTCAAAGAGATTGCCCAAGTACATGATATCTTCCCCGCACTTTATGCAGATTACGCCATTGCCTTTCAATCCCAAAATTCTGACAAAGCAACTTGTCCTGCCCGCAAAGTTTTCAAATTTGACAATACCCGAACAATTACTTTTGCCGTGTTCCGTAATAATAACTATCTTTTTCAAAATTACCATATTCTACCTCCGTACACGATAACTTATGCAACGGCAAGCCTTAATATGCAGAAAATTAATATCTTTACTTAAATAGCAATGTATGATATAATTGATATAATATATAGTAAAAAGGAAGACGCAATATGACAATTAAAGAAAAAATGCACGGCGCACAGTTATATTTCCCAAGTGATCCGCAAATTGCTAAGGAACAGACTAAATGCTTGGATAGACTTTACGATTTCAACCATACTCGCCCTACCGAGAGTGAAAAACGCCGACAAATGTTGAAAGAGATGTTTGCCGAAATAGGCGAAAATTGTTATATTGAACCGCCTTTCCATTCCAACTTTGGCGGTAAGCACTGCCATTTCGGCAACGACGTGTACGCTAATTTTAATTTGACTATGGTTGACGATACGCATATTTACGTAGGCGACAATACAATGTTTGGTCCCAACGTCGTACTTGCCACAGCCGGACACCCCATACTTCCTCAATTAAGAGAATTGGGCTATCAATACAACGCTCCCATTCATATTGGCAAAAACTGTTGGCTTGGCGCGGGAGTAATAGTATTGCCGGGCATAACAATTGGCGAGAATACCGTAATAGGCGCAGGAAGCGTAGTAACTAAAGATATGCCCTCCAACGTAGTCGCTGTTGGCAATCCTTGCAAAGTCTTAAGAGAAATTAACGAAAAAGACAAAGAATATTATTTTAAGAATAGAAAAATAGATTATTCCAATATTTAGCCATACTATCTTATAACGTACCGACGTATATATTCATGACGTCGCTGTTGTAGTCTAGCTCTTTTAGTATCTCAACGGCATATAAATAATTCTCGTATATATTGTCCGGCACGTCTTCTCGCTTAGGTACGTAAATATCAAAATATGACGGATGCCAATGCGCGTCAAATATACGGTAGTCAAGTCCTTCTAGCTTTTCTCTATTTGATATAAAACCGTTGCCGTCCAAATCTATTACGTAAGAATCATCGTCGCCGTCTTTCATTTTATATGGCAAAATACCATAATCTATTTTATCCCACGCCTTGAACGCAACCAATTGATACTGCTCTAAAAATGCAGGAAATTTTATATAGTTTTGGTGCATAATTACACATTGACTTTTGCAATCTTCTTCACAGTCTTTGTTTTTACAACCATACACGTCCGTAATACCGTAGTTATACATATCAACATCAAGTATTTCCAATCTCTTATCTAAAAGACACTCTCCGATCTGCCCAACTTTATTGTGTATATCCGACGGCTTTTGCGGGGCAATAGTAGTAGACTTGTAAATTTTATAGTAGACGTACTTACCGTCTATTAAAGCGCCTGACTTGATATTCGTATAATATCCGTCACTATATCGCTTCTTATAATTTTTAATAAGTAATTTAGCGTCTTCAAACGTCTTTGTGATAAATCGTCTTTCGTCAGGAGAATTATCGCTTTCTATTATAGTTATATCATACACGCAATCTTGATTTGGTTGCATAAAACCGTCATAAATACTCTTGTGCATGTCCATAAGTTTTTTCGCGTGAAATACTGCCGATTTATCCGCAAGACAAACCACCGCTTCTTCAAGTAGCGCAATTTTCTCATTGTAATTACGGGAATAATTATTTATTATAGCAAGCAAATCTTTCTCTTCAAATCTAAACTTACTTTCATTTAGAAATGCTTTCAACGTATCTGAAGGTAACAATTTAATTACTTTATTATAAAACTTCTTATTCATAATATTACCCAAGTAACAATTCGCTCAACTTGATAAATTGGTCTATATCCAATACTTCGCCTCGAATCCTTTCGTCCAATCCCATATCAAAGAGCGCTTTGTTGGCTACTTCCCTGCTCACGCCAAAACCGCTCATTAGATTATTGACAAGCGTCTTTCTGCGCATTGCAAAGGCGCACTTGATTACCTTTTTTACTTTGGCTTTATCTACGTGAGAATAGGTATCGTCAAGGTCTATGCGCACGATACAACTATCAACGTTGGGTTGGGGAGTAAACATATACCTTGGCACTTCGCGCATAATCTTCGCCTTACCCTCTAAGGCAATGGCGAGAGTAATTACTCCGTAATCTCCATCGGTCGCAGTAGACGTCAGCCTTAGTCCCACTTCTTTTTGAATCATTACCGTAATACTCTGCGGACGGTGCTTGCGCTCCAAAAATCTCATAATAATGGGCGTGGTGATATAGTAAGGCAAATTGGCTACTACCTTGTAGTCCTTGCCCTCCAAAAGCCCGTCAAGTTCTTCATCGCTGACTTTTTGAATATCTTTGAATACAACTTCGACTTTTTCTTCCAAACCTTTGAGCGTTTGTCCAAGTATCGGCACAAGATTTCTGTCAATCTCAAAAGCCAACACCTTGCCCGCGCTCTTGGCAAGTTCTCGCGTAAGCGTACCTGCTCCCGCGCCTATCTCAACGACGACGTCGTTTTCGCTTGCTCCGCTATCCTTTACCATTGCTTGCAAAAGATTGGTGTCGGTGATAAAGTTCTGTCCAAACTGCTTATTAAATCTAAAGTTGTGGTCTTGTAGTATTTGTTTTATATCGCTCATAATATGTCAATTCTTGCTGTATTGGATTTGGTTGATACCATATGTTTCAAAAACTTTGCAAAGTTCTTCTACCCCCATTATGCCAACCATTTTAAGATGCTTGATCTTTCCGTATGAGCCGGCATCGGCAACACCGTTGAAATTCACTTTTACAGTAGCTTTGCCGTTTTTATCAGTAATTACGGAATATCCAGTTATTTCAGACCATTCGGCGTAAAAATATGAATTTTGATTAACTACGCTGGTAAAATAAAATCCCTCTTCAGTTAAAAAGAATATAAGATTCGACACGTTCCATTTTAGGTCTGTGAGTTTAGCTAAACATACCGCTACTAAGCAAGCAATAATTGCCAGTCCTGCAATAATCATAATAATTATCTTTATGGTATCGTTATTTTTTGATGAAAAAATAACAATAGCCAAGAGTGACAAAACCAATACCGCTAAACACGTCATAAGCATAGTAACGGTCTTGTGTCCGCTTGTTCTGCTTTTCCATAAAAATTGATTTTCCATCTCCATAATAATTTATTCCTTTTTATTTTTTGAGCGTTTGTTCTCAATGATTTTTATTACAGTCGTAAAAGCTAAAACTCCAATGGCGACAATATCCAATACTCCAAAGGAAAATCCTGCCACACTAGCGACGGACCATATTAACTCTCTATTCCGTACACAGTAGAAAGTCTAAAGCAACTCTCTTACTCTCAATTTTGCTCCCACTGACTTAGCTATCTCTTTTGCCTTTGCTATCTCTTCCTGACCTATCACGTCTACCACGCTTAGCACTACGTTGGCGCCATGATTTACGCACTTCTTGGCAAAGTCAAGCATTATGTCAAAGGCTCTCTCGCCAAAGTCACTGTGGCAAATCTTGTCGTACTTGACGGCGTCCGTAGCGTTGAGCGAAATATTGATAGTATCTATACATTTGGATATTCTCGGCGTGATGTCCTGCCCTAGTATCTCGTTGGCTTGACCGTTGGTATTTATTCTCGTCTTAGCGCCTTTTGAATGTACGTAATCGCATATCTTCTCTATAGCGTCAAAGCGATACGTAGGCTCGCCGTATCCGCAAAATACCACCTCGCCGTAATCGGCTAAGTCGTACTCTTTCTCAAGTATATCAATCACTGTTTCGGCGCTAGGCTCGTCCTTTATCCACAAATCGCCGTATATTGGTTTGTCGTAATAGCGCACACAAAACTCACAACGGTTGGAACAACGGTTGGTCAAATTGATATAAATATTCTTGTCTACCGTATAAACGTACTTATTTTGCATACCTCACCTCACTAGTCGTATTTGAAAAACAATCTCTTCGTATTCTCGTAAGTCAACTTCTCTATTATTTCTCTATCCACGCCCTTTACGCTTGCTATCTTATCTACCACAAGATTGACGAACTTTGGCTCGTTGGGTTGACCTCTAAACGGAACGGGCGTCATATACGGACAGTCCGTTTCTACCAAAAGCCTATCAGGCGGTATTGACGTGATTACGTTGTCTTTTTTTGCGTTCTTAAACGTAATTGCTCCGCCGAGAGCGTAATAGCAATCGAATTTATTGAATTGCTTTATCATCTCAGCGCTTCCCGAATAGCAATGCAACAAAACTCCCTTGTTTAGTTTATCCCTGCGCGAATTGAGTATATCTATCGCATCGCCGTACGCGTCGCGAATATGCAATACTATCGGCAGTCCGACTTTATCGGCAAGATCGATTTGTCTTGCAAAGACATCGCGTTGAACTTCTCGCTCCGACTTATCGTAAAAATAATCAAGTCCTATTTCGCCAATTGCAAGCGCTTTTTTATTGCAAGCGTTTTGCAAATAAAACTCTTCGACTTTATCGTCATAATACTTTGCGTCATGCGGATGCGTACCTATAATTGCGTAGATATTGTCGTATTCTTTGGCTAGTTCTAATGCTATCTTAGACGATTGCATATCAAAACCTACTTCAAATACGCTCTCCAAACCGTTTCGCGATAAACTATCGGAGATTTCGCCAACTCTGCCAATCAATCTTTCGTCGCTCAAATGCGCGTGAGAATCAATAATCATATTCCGCCTTTGGTTTATCCTACTATACTTCCCGACTTAACGGACTTGATAGGAGCTATCAAAGCCAAATCGCCGTTTTCGTCCTCAGCGCAAAGCACCATACCTTGGGACTCAATTCCCCTTAGTTTTGCAGGCTTTAAGTTGGTAACGACGATTACTTGCTTACCCACCATATCTTCAGGCGTATAATATTTGGCTATTCCGCTTACGATAGTGCGCGGATTGCTTTCGCCCACGTCTATTTGAGAGCAGAGTAACTTGTCAGCTTTTTCCACCTTTTTGCACTCCAAGACAGTTCCCACCTTGAGTTCTATCTTAGCAAAATCTTCTATTCCTATCTGTTGTAGCGTAACTACGTTTTCCACTTTTTCTTTCTCCTTTTTCTGCTCTTTGGCTTTTTTAATCTCTTGTTCTAAGATTTCGTCCATTACCTTTAGTTCTTTTGCAATATCTATTCTTTGGAAAAGTTGTTCGCCCTTGTCTACCTTTAAGCCGTATATCTTTGCTCCAAACTTTTGCAAAGAGTCAAAGCCTGTCAATCCCATATCCGCTTTAATACCCAACTTCTCAAATATTTTAGCAGGCGTCTGCGTAAGGAAAGGTTGAAGTATGACAGACGTCATTCTTATAGCTTCGCAGAGATTGTAAAGCACCGTCTTTAGCCTTTGTCTTCCCTCCTCGCTCTTGGCAAGAATCCAAGGAGTACATTCGTCGATATACTTATTTGCCCTTTGAATTACCTTGAAGATCGTATCCAAGGCTTCGGGCGCTCTCATCTCGTCCATATACGCCGTAACGGTCGGGTACATTTTTTCCGCCATTGCAATCAAATCTTTATCAACGTCGTTGCAATCTATAGGCTCAGGTATAACTCCGTCAAAGTATTGCGCAACCATTGCCGTAACTCTCGACACAAGGTTTCCAAGGTCGTTGGCAAGGTCGCTGTTGCGAAGTTTTAGGAATATTTCGTTGGTAAAGTTGCCGTCTTGTCCAAATGGAACTTCTCTCAACATATAATATCTCAATGCATCCACGCCGTATCTCTCGCAAAGAATAAACGGGTCTACGATATTGCCCTTAGACTTGCTCATCTTATCGTTGTTGAACATAAGCCAGCCGTGACCGTAAACCTTCTTTGGCAAAGGTAAGTCAAGAGCCATAAGAATTGCGGGCCAAATTATCGAATGGAAGCGAATAATTTCCTTGCCCATCATATGCACGTCCGCAGGCCAATACTTTTTGAAAAGTTCTTCGTCATCACCGCCATAGCCAAGCGCAGTGATATAGTTGGTAAGCGCGTCTATCCACACGTAAACGACGTGCTTGGAATCGAACGGAACTTTAATACCCCAATCAAAAGAAGTACGCGATACGCAAAGATCTTGCAGTCCCGGTTTGATAAAGTTGTTGAGCATCTCATTTTGACGGGTAATAGGTTGTAAAAACTCCTTGTCGTCCTCAATAAGTTTTTGAATTCTATCTTGATACTTGCTTAGCTTGAAGAAATAGCTCTCTTCTTTGGTAAGTTCAACTTCTCTTCCGCAGTCTGGGCATTTTCCGTCAACCAGTTGCGTCTTTGTCCAAAAAGCCTCGCAAGGCGTACAGTACCAACCCTCGTAAGCGCTCTTGTAAATATCGCCTTTGTCATAGAGTTTTTGGAAAATCTTCTGCACTGCCCTCTCGTGATATTCGTCTGTTGTGCGAATAAACTTATCGTAAGATATGTCTAGCAAATCCCAAAGTTTCTTAAGCTCATTGACAACGCCGTCAATATATTGCTTGACAGGCACTCCGCATGCGCTGGCAACCTTTTGAATTTTTTGTCCGTGCTCATCCGTACCCGTAAGATAAAATACGTCGTATCCCTGCATACGCTTATATCTCGCCAATGCGTCGCAAATAATAGTCGTATAGCAAGTGCCTATGTGCCACTTTCCGCTAGGATAATAAATAGGCGTAGTGATATAAAACTTTTTCTTCTCCATACCAACCTTCCTCGAATAAATTTTCTATATTATTATACATTACGCGCGAAAAAATGTAAACATAAAAAGAGGCTTTTGTTTAATAGCTTAAGATTTCTCATATATTGAGATTTCTCAGCTACGGTCGAAACGATGATAACAAATGACTTCCGCTCAATATGAAAACTTCCGCTCAAATTATGCTTAACTAAAAAGAGCGTATCAAAGTACGCTCTTTTAATATCGCTTTTGCGAAATGAAAATTGCACATGTCTTAGCGAATCTTCCTGTAGCGTGGCAATACGCTTCCTACTCTACCGGTCCGCTGACAGAGGGGTCGCACATATTCAGTCCAATTACTACGCCCAGCACTATCCAAAGCGCTACGCCGTAAAACATACTTTGAAAAAACGCCTTTTTATAGTCTTCATTCTTAACTACGAAATAAAGTACCAACGCTAAGGGTGGCAACAGAACTCCCGTCAAAAAACAAAGATCTTTAAGCGTCTTGGACATCTAGACCTCCTCGGCTATCATTGCCTTGACTTTGACAAGTCGAACTATCGTACTTCTCTCATTCTCGTCAAGTTTCATAGTGATAAACTTAATCGTTTCTTCAAGTTGAGGTATCATTACGTATTCTAAGGCATTTACGCGACGTCTTGTCTTTTCTATCTCGATTGCAAGCATATTACAGGTCTTTTCTACTTCGGCAAGTTTTACCATGCTCTCCAAAAGTCCGTTCATGACCTCTACGGAATTGTCAAGCTCCGCAGTTACCGCTGAAAACGAATAGGGATATTTGTCGCCCTCCCCGCTTGCTTTGACGCTAATCAACGGAACCTCTACGCTCATTACGTTTTGGCTGTCAAGTTCTATCTTGACACTCTTTGACGGCATTGCGACGGCTTCTTGAATTACTGCGTCGTCGCTTACGGCTTTGGCAACGACAAACGTAGTCAACGCCGACTTTAACTCAACTTCGACTTGTTCTCTGAGCGCTTTGTTTTGGTTGGCAAACTCCATAAACCGTCTAATCATCTCATCCGATTTATCCTTTAAGAGTTTGTGACCTCTTACCGCCATCTTAAGACGCGTCTTTAATCTTTTCAACTCCATTCTAGTGGGGTTTACGTTTAGTCTTTCTGCCATTTGCCTGCCTTAATATAATATTGATTTCAATATTTGAACACTGTTCAGTTTGCACTTAATCGACACATGTGCGATATTTTTACTTGTTTACCAATCATTCTCGTATCTTTTATACACCATTTGATATCATAGATATTATAATGATTCATAAGTCATGCGCGTATTTTGAACATTGTTCAAAATACATATTTACTTCTTATCTTCCTCAAGTTTTGCCTTAATCGGGTCGTAGTACATCTCAAGGAACTTATCCTTGATACGCTTCATTTCCGAGCGTGGCAACAACGTTAGAAGCTCCCAACCGATTTGTAGAGTTTCTTCAATTGTTCTATTAGTATAAAAACCTTGATTGATATATTTCTTCTCAAACTCTTCTGCAAAAACCGCGTACTGCCTGTCGAGCGGAGTGAGCGCAGCATCGCCAAGTATAGCCGACAGTTCTTTACACTCCTTACCTTTAGCGTACGCCGCAAAAAGTTGATTCATATTGCCTGAATGGTCTTCTCTCGTCTTGCCTTCGCCAATACCTTTTTGTTTTAGACGGCTAAGCGACGGAAGAACGTCGATAGGCGGTGTATAACCCTTTTTGTAGAGTTCTCTACCAAAGATTATTTGACCTTCGGTTATATATCCCGTCAAATCGGGAATTGGGTGCGTTTTATCATCTTCAGGCATAGTAAGTATTGGAATTTGAGTAATACTACCGGCTTTGCCCCTTATTCTGCCCGCTCTCTCATACATCGTAGCAAGGTCAGTATAAAGATAACCTGGATAACCTCTTCTGCCTGGCACTTCTTTTCTTGCCGCAGATATTTCTCTTAGCGCTTCGCAATAATTGGTAATATCAGTCATTATTACAAGCACGTGCATACCCTTTTCAAAAGCTAAATACTCCGCGGCTGTCAAAGCCATCTTAGGAGTTGATATTCTCTCGATTGCAGGGTCGTTGGCAAGGTTGATAAACATTACGGCTCTTTCTATAGCGCCCGTCTTACGGAAGTCTTGCATAAAGAACTCTGCTTCTTCGTAAGTAATACCCAGAGCAGCGAATACAACTGCGAATTTATCGTCGTTGTTAAGCACCTTAGCTTGGCGGGCAATTTGCGCCGCAAGTTCTGCGTGCGGTAAGCCCGACGCTGAGAATACGGGAAGTTTTTGTCCTCTTACCAAGGTATTAAGTCCGTCGATAGCAGATATACCCGTCTGAATAAACTCGTCGGGATAATCTCTTGCGGCAGGATTTATAGGTTGACCGTTGATGTCTAGTTTCATTTCTGGAATTATCGGTGCTCCGCCGTCCTTGGGATTGCACATAACGTCGAAAACTCTGCCTAGCATATCTTCAGATAATGCAAGCACAAGACATCTGCCAAAAAATCATGCCTTTGAAG
>CAMWPK010000048.1 GCA_947176115.1 uncultured Clostridia bacterium | reverse complement strand
ACCTATGGGCTTATTCGGCTTTTTAATGTTCTATACGCCCTTCTCCGATGCCAATACCCTGCTTGCCATGTTTTATCTCGTGGCAGTCAACGTCATATACAACGGACTGGTAACCTTGACCGCAACGGCTAATTCTGTGGCTATAGTAATGACCCCCAACGAAAAAGAACGCAATTCGCTACTTTCAACCAATGGATTTTTTAGTTCGATTATGAGTTCTGCCCCGCTTGTTATAATATTGATATTCGGATTTTTCCAATATAAATACGACGAAGACGGCAACGTGACGAGCGGATATTATTCTAAAAATACAATGTATATAATAGCATTGGCGTTGTGCGCAATACTTTACGTGGCTTTTATAGCAAACGCAATGCTAAAAGTCAAAGAGCGCGTACCTTACAACAACAAAAAGAATTCTCCGCTTGACGGCATAACGCACGTAGTAAAGAACAAGAATTTCTGGTTCTTGACGCTCACTAACGCAATCAGAGAAGTACGTCTTCTCGGTATGGGATTTGGAATATTCGTGGCAGGCGCGCTACTTGGCGATACTTCAAAATATATTCTTATCGGACTTCCTACAGGTATAGGCACCGTAATAAGTATGCTTATCGTAAAAAAACTTATAAAGAAAATGGACCCAATCAAGGTCTATACTATATTTGGAATATACTCAATGCTTGCCAACACTTTGGCATTCTTCATTGCGTATATCTACTTCAAGCAAGGCGGTATAGGCTGGCAAATTGCCTTTATTGCAAGTCTTTTCCTTATCGGCTTGCAGTTCGGCTCTTCCAATCTTTTGCCCAACATCTTTAACGCCGACGTTCTCAACGAAATCGAATTGCAAAGCGGTGGCAAACGATTAGAAGGTACAGTGACGTTTTCCGCGACTATAGTAACTACGATTGTGACTGTCATAACAGGCATTTTAACGCCGACTTTTCTCCTAAAAGTCTGCAAGTACCAACAAGGCACTGATATCCAAAGTCAATCCACTAAGATAAAACTAGTATTCTTCTATACTATTTTTGTAGGTCTATGCTTTGTATTGTCGCTATTGCCAATGCTTGGATATAGACTTACTACAAAGAAGAGAGATGCTATCAACAAACAGCTTGAAACTTTGCGCGCTCAACGTCTGCAAAACTCTAGCGCTGAAGAAGAATCTACTCCGCAGACTCCCGACGGTATGCCCGATATCGAGGTAGCAACACCGGAAATCAGCGATAATTCCATAGAAAAAGGCGCAGATATAACCACTCAGGCAATGAATAAAGAATATGCGGAAGAATACGCTGAAAAAGAAGAAGACTCTCCGCCAAATGAATAGAATTATACGCTTATAATAAAAGATACTACTCGCTTACGAATAGTATCTTTTTTAATTGATATATATTTATAGAATCTTATAATTCATAAACTATCGCTTCATACTCTCTCAATTTCATATCCTTCAACGTATTAGACGCGTCCGCGTAATTATTAAGCGCCAAAGTACATTTGTCAAAGGTCAAATCCTTGGGAAGTTTGAAATTAACCTTTTTATTTTTGAAATTGACGATTACAAAAAGTCTTTTCCCCTCATACTCTCTAACATAAGCAAATATATCTTTGCTCTTTGGATAAACCAACTTAAAGTCACCGCAAATAATTACGTCTTTGCCCTTACGATACGCAAGCGCCTTACGGTAGAAGTTAAGCAAACTATCTTCTCTACTCTCACTGTCCTCAACGTTTATGCCCTTATAATTTGGATTTAGCATCATCCACGGCTTTGCTGTCGAAAAACCTGCGTTTTCGCCTGCCGTCCATTGCATTGGCGTACGCGCGTGATCTCTCGCTCTTTTGAGCAAAACTTTGCGAGCATAGGGCAAAAGAAGCGGACAAACTTTCTTAATTGTTTTCAAAGCGTTGACAGACATAATATCTTGATAATCTTCTTGGCGGAAAGCGCAATTGGGCATTCCTATCTCTTGTCCCTGATATATATACGGCGTAGCTCGCATAAAGAGCATTGACGTGGCAAGTGCCATGCCGGCAAGTTCCCGCTTATTCCCATAATCTCCGGAAAATCTCGGCAGACAGCGAGGCTGGTCGTGGTTTTCAAGAAATATAGTAGGTTGACAGGTCTTTGGAAGTTGTTGCCACTTGTTGAGTATTTTTTTGTACTTGGCAAGATTGAATTTTGCGGGAATGACGTTCATCTTAAAATCTACGCCCATATGGTCAAAACTAAATACCGTATCCAACTCTCCTACGCTCTCGTCAATAGCTTCAAAAGCGTTGTCGGGCGTTATGCCGATAGACTCTCCCACAGTCATGCTGTCATAGCGTGAAAAGCTCCGCTCATTGAGTTCGTGTATATACTTATGATAGTTGGGACCTACGATATAATTTTCATCGCCAATAAGAGGAAATTTCAATCTGCCGTTTGGCAATCCGTCGCGCTTGGAAATATAGGTGATTACGTCGCATCTAAAGCCGTCAACGCCCAAGTCGAACCAATAATTGCATATATCCGCAACTTCTTGGCGAACGTTGGGATTCTCCCAATTTAGGTCGGGTTGTTTTTTAGAAAACAAATGCAGATACCACTCTCCGCTCTGCTCGTCGTATTCCCACGCAGGACCGACAAAATTAGAAGTCCAGTTGTTGGGAGGTTTCTTACCGTTCTTCCCCCTGCCTTTTCGCCAAATATAATAATCTCTATAGTTGCTATCCTTTTTGCGACTTTCCACAAACCATGCGTGTTCGTCAGAAGTGTGATTGACGACGAGATCCATGATTAGCCTTATGCCTCGGCTGTGCATTCCCTCAATCATTTCTTTCCAATCGTCCAGCGAGCCGAACTCGTCCATTATATCTCTATAATCGCTTATGTCATAGCCGTTGTCGTCGTTGGGGGATTTATATACAGGCGAAAGCCATACTGCGTCCACGCCAAGACTTTTTATATAGTCAAGTTTTGAGATAATACCCCTAATATCGCCTATCCCGTCGCCGTTGCCGTCGCAAAAACTGCGCGGATAAATCTGATAAATGACCGCGTCCTTGTACCATCTGGTTTTCATAATTTTACCCTCTATATTTAATTTGTTAATGATTTTGAATTTCTTGTTGGCTTGCGTCTTGTACGTTTACTTGGTCTTTTTCTTCTTGTGTAAGGTTTTCTACTTGCGCCGTATCTTGCTTTTGTTCTTGCTCTATACGTTCGCCTTCCACCTTATATCTAGTGCTCGCAAAAGTCAACAGATATACTTCTTTCGCCTTTGCCCTCTTAAGTATTCTTGCTATTTCGCTTGCGGTACTACCCGTCGTCATAACGTCATCTACTATGAGTATTACTTTATTCTGGACTTTCTCTGCGTCCTTGACCTCAAACGCGCCAACCGTGTTTTCCTCTCGCTCTGCTCCGCTCAATCTTGCTTGCTCTTTGTTGTCTTTAATTTTTACAACTATACTATCGTCAGCAGTCAAACCTACGGCCTTTGCAAATTTCTTTGCAATTTCCCAAGATTGATTGTATCCTCTGCTTATCTTCTTTTTCTTAGTTATAGGAACTGGTATTACTACGTCAATCTTAACTCCGTCAAAAGCGCTTTGATATTTCTCCACGAGAAAATTTGCGATATACTTTGCAAAGTATTTTTTACCGCCGAACTTAATACCCCTGACAATCTCTTTCGCCACGTCGTCATAGACTATGCAAGAGCGGGCGAAATCAAACTCTCGCTTATGCGCTTGACACGTCAAACAGTAATCGGCTTCGTTGATTTGATATCTTCCGCATTTCTTACATATCCTGCTTTGAATAAAAGTCAATTTGGATTTACACTGCTCGCAAAGTCCGTACTTCGACGTATCTCTCAACTCTGCGTCGCAAGCTATACAATTATATTTATCCACGAATATTTCCGCCAAAACCTTGCCGAAAAATTCCTTTATCTCTATCTTTCGCATTCTTTATTTTTTGTATCGCGTCAAGCAATCAGATTATGCTCATAATAGCCGTCATTACTCTTTCTTTTTGCTCGCATATCCATTATTACTTGCAATATTAATGCTAATAAACTTATTCCGCTAATGCTAAAACAAATTATCGCCATAAAATTTTGGCTTTTAACAAAAACGCACCTCGCAGGATTAGCGGGATCGTAAGCTATTTCAATCTCTTTTCCGATTCCTTTTGGCACATTCGTCCAAACGTCATTATAACCTAAATAGGTAAATCCATCTACTTCGTACTCAACGATTTCGCTATACATCATTTCATAATCGTCATAGTCAAATCTTTCCCTATAGTCAACCACAACTGCTTTAACTCTTACGTAGCCTTTCGTTTTGTTTTGATTATTCACAACGACAACTATACCTATTACCGCAAGAGCTACGACCATTACTGATAATAATGCGTAAATTACAAATTTGTTCCTAATCACCATAAATATTACTCTCCTTATCATTATATTATCATTTATTCGTCAAGTTTGCAATTATACTCCGCTTACAAATTTTACGTACTAAAAAAAAATTGTAAAAAAGTATTGACAAAATAAAAAATGGGGAATATAATAATATTGAACATTTGAATAATAGTTCAAATGTAGTGAGGAATTATGAACGAACAAAAAGACTTGACAACTTCTATAAGAGCGCAACTTCCAAGCGAGGATACGACTTACGCTTTGGCTGAACTATTCAAAGCGCTAGGCGACCCGACCAGAGCAAAGATATTGAGTTGTCTGCAAATCCGCGACTTGTGCGTAGGCGAGATTGCCGATATTCTTGATATGAGCGTATCCGCCGTATCACATCAACTGCGAGTTCTTCGCAATATCAAACTCGTCAAGGGAGTCAAAGAAGGTAAAGAAGTCAAGTATTCTTTGGACGACGACCACGTTACGCTGATAATGCAATGCGGTCTTTCTCACGTCAACGAATAACAATAATAATACGGAGGTATTTATATGAAAAAGATTTATAAACTTGAGGACTTGGATTGCGCAAACTGCGCGGCTAAGATGGAGCGCAACATCGCAAAGATTGACGGCGTAAGTCAAATCAACGTCAATTTCTTGACGCAAAAAATGACAATCGAAGCCGACGACTACCGCTTTGAGGAAATAATGGACGAAGTCGTAAAAGTCTGCAAAAAAGTCGAACCGGACACTAGAATTATTCGCTAATATAATATATGGGAGCATGATTGCCATATTGTGCTCCCCTGCTATACAAAATGGGTTTACCCGTTTTTTAATGGTGAATAATTGAATACTTGTTCAAAAGTACAACTAAATTAATAAATAACAAGGAGAATGCCTTACGCTGAAAATAACCGCAGAATACGCTCGGACGTATCCTGCTGAAATTCGGCGGGTAGACGAAAATGAAAAGTTTGAATTTAACTCGAAAACAAAAAAAAGAATTGACGAGAATACTTGTTGCGCTTGTAGCCTTTTTAACAGTAATTATCGTTGACAAGATAGTAAATCTCGCAAGCGTCACCAATAGCAAAGTCGGGTGGCTACTTCCCTTTTTCCTATACTTTGCAATATATTTGGTAATTGGTTATGACGTGCTTTTCAAAGCAATTCGCAATATATCTCACGGTCAAGTATTGGATGAAAACTTCCTTATGGGCGTGGCGACAATAGGGGCATTCGCTCTTGGCATCTATACGGGAATTTCCGGCAAAGACGTAGAAGGCTTTGACGAGGCTTGCGCCGTGTTGCTCTTCTATCAAGTGGGAGAATTTTTCCAAGGATATGCGACCGGCAAATCCCGCAAATCTATCTCATCTCTTATGGATATACGCCCTGACTACGCCAACGTAATGCGTGGCGAAACGGTTGAGCAAGTCGCCCCCGAAGAAGTGGCTGTCGGCGATATCATAGTGATAAACGCAGGAGAAAAAGTACCGCTTGACGGCGTAATAGTCAAGGGTTCAACAACTTTAGACACCAAGGCTTTGACGGGCGAATCTCTTCCCCGCGAAGTAGGAGTTGAGGAAGAAGTTATAAGCGGATGCGTCAATATGACATCGCAAATTCACGTGAGAGTAACTAAGGTATTTTACGACTCCACCGTATCCAAGATCTTAGAACTCGTCGAAAACGCCTCGTCGCGCAAATCTAAGGCGGAGAATTTTATTACCAAGTTTGCCAAATACTATACGCCTATCGTCGTATGTACAGCATTGCTTCTTGCAATTATTCCCGGTATAGTTACACGCGACTGGTATAGTTGGGTATACAGAGCTTTGAGCTTTTTGGTAGTATCCTGCCCTTGCGCTCTTGTCGTATCCATACCGCTCTCTTTCTTTGCAGGTATTGGTTGCGCGTCAAGACACGGCATACTCGTCAAAGGCTCCAACTACTTAGAGCTACTAAATAAGGCAAATACATTTGTATTTGATAAGACCGGCACTTTGACGATGGGCAATTTCGCCGTTACGGCTATATCTCCCGAAGAAAACAAAGACGAAGTGTTACGTCTTGCAAGTATTGCAGAACAAGGTTCTTCGCACCCAATAGCCAGATCTATCATTGCTTGCTATGGCAAAGACTTAACTGATGATTACGCTCATACTAACGTGGCAGGTCAAGGTATAATCGCAACAAAGCGCGACGACGTAATTTATTGCGGTAATGAAAAGTTGATGATAGAAAACAATATACCGTATATTCCTCAAGACGGTATAGGTACCGTAGTATACGTTGCGCACGGCGACAAATTTGTAGGCTCTCTGCTTATAAGCGACGAGATAAAGCCTGAAGCAAAGTCAGTCATATCTAAATTAAACGCAATGAATTGCAATACCGTAATGCTTACCGGCGACAACGAAGCAATCGCTAAGAGCGTAGCGAAAGAACTTGAATTGACAAGCTACAAGTCATCGCTCCTACCTCAAAATAAAGTGGAAAACGTAGAAAAGATGCTTGCCGATAAAAAGAAAGGCGACGTACTCTGCTTTGTTGGCGACGGCATAAACGACGCGCCTGTTCTAATGCGCTCTGATATAGGTATCGCAATGGGCGGAGTGGGTAGCGACGCGGCAATCGAAGCCTCAGACGTGGTGCTAATGCAAGACGATTTAAGAGGTATTGCTACCGCCAAACGCATAGCCAAAAAGACTATGGCTGTCGTAATGGAAAATATCGTCATATCTCTAGCCGTAAAAGCATTAATAATGATACTCTCCGCGCTAGGCATAACTGGCATGTGGCTCGCCGTAATAGGCGACGTCGGCGTAGCAATAGTGGCTATTCTCAACGCTATGAGAGTGAATAGAAAGAAAAGCAAATATTAATGACTACTATCAATATTTAAGGCATAAAAGATATTTAGTGAAGAAGTAAGAGTGAAGAGTGAAAAAGTAATAAGTAATAAGTAATAAGTAAAAATACGAACTCCCAAGGGAGTTCGTATTTTTTGGTACCGGTGATCGGATTTGAACCAATGACCTGTCGGGTATGAACCGACCGCTATAGACCAACTAAGCTACACCGGCTAATTAATGGTTGCGGGTGAAGGATTCGAACCAACGACCTTCGGGTTATGAGCCCGACGAGCTACCACTGCTCCAACCCGCGATATTAAAAGTGTCTAGTCAATGCTTTACAATAATAAATGAAAAAAAGACTTTTGTCAAGAGTTTTTTTAAAATTTGTGAAAATTAATTATCCCTCTCAATATTCTCTCCATTTACTTCTTACTTCTTCACCATTACTTCTTCACTCTTCCCTATTACTTCTTCCCTAAATTCATATTCCCATTTTGCATTTCAGGTATCCCTCTTGATTGTCGCTTTCCCTAACTATGAGATAATCCCTCCCAAGCATACTCATAATCGCTGACAATAGCCTTCCTCCGCCCACAATTACGTCTGCTCTCTTTGGTTCTAATCCAGCCAAAAGCAATCTGTCTTGAATCTTCATAGCGTGTATTTGCTCAGTCAACTCGTCAACTACAGCTTTTGTCAATACGTATCCGTCTACGATTTGCGAATTATAAGTTTTCATTTTTTCCTTGATTGCGACAAATGTTGAAGCCGTACCGCCAATGGCAAGCAAATTATCAAACTTCGGCAACTCGCCGTATTCGCGTATAACACTTGCCACGTACTCGTCTACAGCCTGCAAATTCTCTTTGCATCTATCGTATATCCGCACCAAACCTATTGGCAAACTCTTAGCGTAAATCAAACCGTTGTTATCGCCCACTGCAAGTTCCGTGCTTGCTCCGCCTATATCCAAAACACAGCACACTCCATCAGTATACGCGCCTGTAAAGCCCAATCTAGCCTCGTCTTGACTTGCCACCACGTCGATACAAATACCTTTGTCGCTCAACAACTTGATAAACTCGTCTTTATTGTCTGCGCTTCTCACCGCCTCGGTAGCAAATACGAAAATCCTGTCGCATTGCTCGAATTTTGCTTCCTTGACGTATTCCTCAATAGCATTTGCCGTCGCAAGCATTCTACCGCTGTCAAGTTGCCCCGTCAAAGAAAGTCCCATTGCAAGGCGAGTAGTATTTATCTTCTTGTATTTCGTCTTCAACTCTTCGCTTACCATAAGTCTTACGGAGTTGGAGCCTACGTCAATTACTGCATACTTCATATTTATCTCTTCTACGGTCTGAATTTTTTAATAAAACTTTGCAAATGAGTTTTATGTTTGCACAACTTTTCTTTACAGTTGGCGCACGAGAGCGATTGATTGGTATTTCTGCAAAATCTTTCCGGATACTTGCGATATAAAATTTCCCATACCACCACTAGCGCCAGAGCTAAAACAAATATTGAAATACAAAACGCATTTTTTATAAACACAATTGGCGTAAACATCATTGGATAGTCCCAGTTGTATATACGACAAGAAACGCAACAGCGATTTTGCATAAACAATACTTGGAATGGGCAGAAGAAAAGTATACACACCATATCGCCCACCGAATAGAGCAAACTGAGTATTATCAATACACCGCCGTCGATTACCTTAGTAAAGTATAACGTAACGAATATCGCATTGAGCGCTATCCAAGCCACGGTCACGGCAAAGGTTCTCCACCCTGATTGTTTAACAGGCTTTTCTGTCGGCTCTTTAGGTACGTAGTTGCGCTTAAATTGTTTTTGACAACCAATGCTTTCTAATTTCGAAGGGAAAAACCTCGACAGCGTTTCAATAACAAAAATTACCCAAATAACCAACAGCGTTGCGCCCAAATACTTGTTTGATTTTAGTCCGTCAAGTAAAGGATCTATTTGAGTGTTATCTACTTTCTTTACAATATAATAACAAATGACCGCTAAACATAAAAGCAAGCGCCCTACGAATTTTACATAGTGATAAGTAGTTATTTTTGAAATTTTTGAAGGTTTCATTCTATCCTTTACAGTCACAAAAGCAATTCTCGCTTTCAAAGTATATTATACAAAAACTTACTTGCTTTTGCAAGCAACTAAAATGCTTTTAATAGTAAATACGGCAGATATGAATTACTAGCAATACTTTCTTACAAAAAAATACTTGCGAATTGATTCTACAGACGATAT
>CAMWPK010000047.1 GCA_947176115.1 uncultured Clostridia bacterium | reverse complement strand
ATCCAAGTCAGTTGCTATTTGAAGTGGCTTTATATATAATAGAGTTGAATAAAAAATGGCAGGTAGGCTATGAAAGAAATTAAGTCATACGAATTGAGAGAAAAATATCTAAAGTTTTTTGAGGGCAAGGGTCACAAGATTATTCCGTCGGCTTCGCTTATTCCGGAAAACGATCCGTCGGTACTTTTCACGACGGCGGGAATGCATCCGCTTGTGCCGTATCTCTTGGGACAAAAGCACCCCGGAGGCAAAAGACTTTGCGACGTGCAGAAGTGTGTGCGTACGGGAGATATTGACGAGGTAGGCGACGCTACGCACTGCACTTTCTTTGAGATGCTCGGCAATTGGTCGCTTGGCGATTACTTCAGAAAGGAGTCAATCAACTTTTCTTTTGAATTTTTGACTAAGGTATTGGAAATACCCGTAAAGAAAATAGCCGTTACGGTATTTGCAGGCGACGAGGACTGTCCGCGCGACGAAGAATCGGCAGATACTTGGGCTAGCCTTGGAATACCTAGGGATAGGATATTCTATTTGCCTAAAGCCAACAACTGGTGGTACGCAGGCGCTACCGGTCCTTGCGGAAGCGATACCGAGATATTTATCGATACAGGCAAAGAGCCTTGCTCAGAGCATTGCGATCCAAGTTGCGACTGCGGAAAGTGGGTTGAGATTTGGAATAACGTCTTTATGGAATTCAACCGCAACGCAGAGGGCAAGTTCGAGAAGCTCTCCCAACGCAACGTTGATACCGGTATGGGTCTAGAGCGTACTATATGTATGCTCAACGGCTTCAAGTCGGTATACGAAACAGACTTGTTTGCCGGCGCAATTGCCAAGATCGGACAGCTTGCGGGCAAGAAGTACGGCGAGAATGACGAAGATACCAGAGCAATGCGCATAATCGCAGACCATATTCGTACGGCTACGTTTTTGTTAGGCGACGAGAGAGGCGTCGTTCCGTCCAACGTAGACCAAGGCTACGTATTGCGCAGACTTATCCGCAGAAGCGTAAGATTTGCGCGTCAACTTAATATTCAACCTCAAAGTTTGGTGGATATTGCCAAGTTGTACGTAGAGCAATACAAGGACGTCTACGAAGAGTTAAAGCTCAACAGCCAAAAGATATATGAAGAACTTGAAAAGGAGATTGACAAGTTTTCCAAGACCTTGGAAGACGGTATCAAACAACTTGATAAGGTATTGCAATTCGTCAAGGGCGACACGCTCAACGGTAAGACGGCGTTTAGACTTTACGATACTTACGGTTTCCCAATAGAGATGACAATTGAGATATGCAAGGAGAAAGGCTTTGGCGTAGATATTGAGGGATACAAACTCGCTCAAGAGGAACATATCAAGAAATCGCAACAAGGCGCAGAGCAGAAGTTCAAAGGCGGACTTGCAGACAGTAGCGAGATGACTACGTACTTGCATACGGCTACGCATTTGTTGCTTGCAAGTCTTAAGAAAGTGCTTGGCGACGAGAATATTCAGCAAAAGGGTAGCAATATTACTCCCGAAAGATTGAGATTTGATTTCAACTTCCCGCGCCCGTTGACGGACGAGGAAAAGCAAGCAGTAGAACAAGAAGTCAACAACGCTATCGCAAGAGATATACCCATCGTATGTATGGAGATGCCTATCGAAGAGGCGAGAGAAAAGAATGCGGTCGGCGTATTCGGCTCGCGCTACGGCGAAATTGTCAAGGTGTATCAAATCGGCGACGTAGACTTGCAGATATGCGGTGGACCTCACGCTCAGCATACGGGACAACTCGGTCACTTCAAGATAGAAAAAGAGCAGTCGTCGTCGGCAGGTATTCGCAGAATAAGAGCTACGGTACAACCCAAGTAAAAGGATATAGACCTCTCCGCTTCGGTCGAGGTGACAAAAGGAAGACAGGACGAGGGAATTGAGGATAGTCAAAGCGACAAAGAAAGTTTTTTACAAAATAAGTTGAGATAATGCAAGACTTTTCATAATTCGCCATTACGCATGAGTTATCGTGGAATTATGAAAGTCAACACGGCATTAAAGTACGTAAAAAATTACGTATTAGTCATACTGCTTATGATATTGTGCCAAAGAGCGCAAATAGTGGGTGACTATAGAGGATACGCGTTGCCACTATTGGTGGCGCTATTTTATTGCAGGTTTAGCGTGGGAGTTATATGTCCAAGCTATCTTGCAATTTGTCTTATATTCGACCATTCTCTGTTTGGAATATTTTACGCGGTCGCTCCCGTAGTTATCTTGTTGGTGGCAAAGTACTTGCACTACCTATTTGCCCGTCCAATGCGACTTGTAGCTTTGATATGCTATAGCGCGCTTTGCGTGTTGCCGTTGGCGGTACTTGACTTCAAGGTAACGGCTACGCTTGAATTTATTATATATCTCATATCTCAAATCGTTGTGTCTTTGCTCTTCTGCGTAATATGCTACGCAGTGTGCATAAGGGGTATAGGCAGACGCTTGAGCGTTGACGAAAAAGTGGGCGGATTCGTATTCTTGGCTGTCGTAGCCAGCGGAGCGTATTCGCTGGATATATACGGATTTAATATTTATTATCTCGCATTGGGACTTGCGATACCTTACGCATTCCGCAACTTTTCTTTTTCGCAGGGCGTAGTTTTAATAGGCGCAATCGCCGTCGGTGGCGGACTTAGCAATCTCAACCTCGCTATGGCGGGGGCAATAATGCTTATTTTCTTTGCTTCTTACGTCTTTGTCGTCAACAAATGGGTGGCGTCTTTGGCGTCGGTAATGATGCATATAGTATGCGGAGTGTATTTCAATGCCTTTAAGGGCGTGTATTGGCTCAACCTAATAGGCTTTGTCGTGGGCATAATAATCACTACTTCGCTTACGGATAAGTTTATGGCAAAACTTCCGTCTTTCAAATTCGGCGACGGCAGACAGAGCGCCAAGGAACTTGTCAACAGGACGCGCAGAGATTTGGCAAGCCGTCTGAGTACGGTGTCAGGAGTGTTTGGGGAAATGTCGCAGGTGTATTCTCAAAACGTCGTGCGTTACGCTCCGCCAATGCAAGCCGTGCCGTCGCTTGCCGAGGAAGTTATGCTGAAGACGTGCGGAACTTGTATCAATAGAGAGTATTGTCAGAGTATGATGGGAGTAGAGCTGTCGCAAGCGTTGGAGGGCGTCGTGCGCACTGTGTTGACGTCCGGCAAAGCTACGCTTGAAGACTTGCCGACCGTCATTTCTTCTAAGTGTATTCAATTGCCGACTTTGCTCGCTACTTGCAACCAAACCGCGCAATCTTACGACGTGAGATATAATTCCGGCAGAGAACTGGAAGTCGATCAAAATCTCATATCTTCTCAGCTTATGGGGGTATGCGAATTTCTATCTGAACTGGGCGAAGAAGTCAAGAGCGCAGTCAATATAGACGATAGACTTGACGAAAGAATAGTCGAGGAACTGGGCTACAACAATATCGTATGCAGTGACGTAATGTCTATTGTCAAGAACGGCAAGCATACGGTTTCGTTGGTAGTCAGAGAAAGGGATAGAGAGAAAAAGGCGCTTTTGCAAGTGCTGTCAAAACTCACCAATACCCAAATGCAAGTCAAAGAAGAGAAGAAGACCATAGACGGCAGATACTGCATGACCTTCGTCAATACGCCTAAGTACACAGTCACCTACGCTACGGCTACTTGCGTCAAGCCCGATTCTCCTGCGTCGGGAGATACTTATACCGTGACCAAGCTCAAGCACGATAAGGTATTGATTGCCCTTTGCGACGGCATGGGTAGCGGTGTGGAAGCCAGAGAGGGAAGCCAAAGAGCATTGAATATGGTGAGTTCTTATTACAAAGCAGGCTTTGACAACGTCAATTCTCTAAAGCTCGTCAATAGACTTCTTTCCGTAATTTCCAAAGACAACTTCAACGCCTTAGATATGTGCGTCGTAGACCTAGAACTCGGCACGGCAGATTTTATCAAGCAGGGCGGAGTGCAGAGCGTAATCAAGAGATTGGATAGTATTCAAATTATCGACAGCCACGCGCTACCGCTCGGTATAGTCGAAGAGGCTACACCGCACGTCAACCGCCAACTTCTCTCCGTGGGAGAAATGGTCGTAATGTTCAGCGACGGCATAATGGACACGCTTACGCTTGCAGGTATCAAGCATATCGTCAATTCTCTCGCTACGCTCAATCCCCAACAGATTTGCGACGAGATTATCAATCAAGCCAAGGCAATGGGGCTTACCGACGATTCCAGCGTGGTAGTCTTTAGATTGGCTAATCAGTAGATTTATCTATATTCACGGCAAAGTAGTTTATCAATTGAGCAATCAAAATATTTGGTAAGTCTTATTACGCTATCCAAAGTCGGTACGCGCTTGCCATGATACCAATCGTCAATTCTTGAATTTGAAATCTTGGTGTGTTTATTGAGTTGGTACCGTGTTATCCCGTATTCACTAAGTATTTGCCTAAAAGCGATATTAAACGGAGGAGTATAATTGAGTTTGTCGTCACTTAAATATGGTGCAAGACCTAAAAGAAAATCTATAGAACAACAAAAATAGTCAGCAATTTTAATAATTGACGATAATGTAAGTAAATTTTCTTTTCTCAAACACCTATAAAGTTCAGACTTACCAATATCAAGTTTTTCACAAAAAGTTTTAACTGACAAATCGTTGTCAATCATTAGTTCTTTAAGATTTTCGACAAAATGTTCTTGCAAATTCATGTTCTTACCTATATTCACGGCAAAGTAGTTTGTCAATAGTGCAGTCAAAATATTTGGTAAGTCTTATTACGCTATCCAAAGTCGGTACGCGCTTGCCATGATACCAGTAATCTAGAGCTGATTTTGCTATTTTAGTTTCTTTATTTAGTTGATATCTCGATTTACCGTTTTCTTTTAATACTTGTGCAAAAGCTATGTGGAAAGGCGGAGTATAGTTAAGTTTGTCGTCTATTAAATATGGAGCTAATCCTAACAAATAATCTATTGAACAAGCAAAGTAATCGGCTATTTTTATGACCGTTGTAAGGTATGGCACACTTTCATTATTCAAATAACTATAATACTGTGATAAATTAATATCTAGTTCTTCACAAAGATTTTTGATTTTTATTTGTTTGTCAAACATAAGTTCATTGAGATTTTCGACAAAAGCATCCATTATGTTCATATTCTAGTTCTACCTATTACAAAGTCTATGGAACAGTCAAGACATTTTGCAATTTTTATAACACTTTCTAACGAGGGAGATGTCGTGCCTTTTGCCCAATAATACGCAACGGATTCAGAAATTTCCATACGCTTGCAAAGTTCGTATCTTGAAATACCAAAATGCTCACACAGAAACGGAAGTCTGTCCTTAAATGGTGGACAAGATATAAATTCGTTGATGTGATTTTCTAAGTCTATACCTAACAAGTTCTCCATAGTACAATGGAAATAATTAGCCAATCGTATACTTATTTCTACAGAAGGAACTTTTTTGCCGTTAACATAATTGTTTATGCTTGACCTTCTGCAACCTATTATTTTAGCTAGTTGAGTAGCGTTAAGATTGTGTTCTAACATTAAATCTTGAAGTCTTTCCAGTAATAATAATTCATTCATAAATTATCTATATTCACGACAGAGCAGTTTATCAATTGTGCAATTGAAATATTTTGCAAGTCTTCTTACGCTTTTTAATGACGGCATTTGGCTTCCGTTATACCAATTATCAAGAGCAGAGTTAGCAATTTTAGTATGCTTATTTAATTGATACCTAGAAACCCCATATTCGTTTAGTATTTGAGCAAAAGCTACATTAAATGGTGGAGTGTAGTTGAGTTTATCGTCGCTCAAATACGGCGCTAGACCTAAAAGATAGTCAATAGAACAACAGAAATAGTCTGCTATTTTAATTACTGTCGTTAGATATGGCTTACTTTCTTTCCTCATATATCTATAATATTGAGATAAGTCTAAATTTAGTTCTTTACAAAGAGTGTTAATAGACATTTGCTTGTCAAACATAAGCTCATTAAGATTTTCGACAAAATCCGACAAAAAATCCATACAATTTTTCTCCTTTTGTTATAATTATCACCATAAGTCCCCAAAAAATTATTGATTTTGGTAGCTGGCGGTGGTATAATGAAGTTACGCTAAAGAAATTGTTAGCGAATACAAAAGGAGGTATAGATATGGTTATTACGCAGTTGGAAGTTGTAAACAACGACTTAAACACAAAGATAGACGAGCAAGACTTACTCTTAGACTTAAAGGTATTGATTAAGGAATACTATTGCGGAACTTTTACAAATGACGGGCAATCTTTGGTACTTAGTTTTTTCAATGGGCAGAAATTTGCCTTGAAGATTGAAGAAATTGCTTAAGAAAAATTCTTGAGAAAGATATACGAAAGAAAATGTCCGTCGGTTTTCGGCGGATTTATTTTTATAAAAAATCTCCCAAATAATTTAGGGAGATAACATTGTTTTCAAATGAAAGTAATTTATATTATTGTTGAATAAGTATTTCTTGGACGTTTATTTGTGTAACGTCTTTTATTTTTTCTTTATCAAATTCTAAAAAGTATACACAAGTAATTACATCACACGGATACATAACGGATTCTTTGGGTAGATCTCTTGCTAACGTAATATTAAAAGAATTATCTATAATTTCAAAATCTTTTACGTAAAAGAAGTATCCGCTACTAGATCTAAATCTAAACAACACAATTAATGATTTTTCTTCAAAAAACTCTTCGTCATATTCTTTGAGCTTTTTAATTATTCCTTTATTGTTTGAGTATTTACTGCTATTTTCAAATATTGAAGAAGTAGTATCATCGCAAATAGTTGTTACATCTTCAACGGAAGTTAATTTTATTGAATAGTCAGTATCATTTTTTAGATGTAGATAGCCGTTACTATATAGCTTTATATTGGCTTTTTGGTCAAGTTCTCCAAGATTCATTTGCACATCGATATTTTTTATTTTTCTAGCTATTGTTTTATTTATTTCAAATATGCGAATTTGTGTGTGTGGATAAGCATAATAATCGCCATTTGCAGATATAAAGTTTATAGTCATTGATTTACCATTTATATCTATTGAATCATATAGGTAAATGTCAGTAGTTTCTTCAAAAAGTAATACCAAAACAATAGAGTGTTTTCTAAAGAATTTATCGTCGTATTCTCTAATTTTTTTACTAAAACCGTCATATTTATAGGGCTTATCATTTTCGTTGTATACTTGCAAATGTTTTTCTTCGCAAAAACTTTTAAGTTCTTTTAAGGAGTTAATTTTTGCTGTCAAAGTTAGTTTGGACTCATTATCAAAATAATCGGTGATATGCGGATTTTGGTTTTGAAAATAAACCTGTGAATAAGCAAGGGTAGGTATTTTATCAGAATTATCGCAAGCGCATAAGCATATTGACGTTGTTAAAATGCTCATTAACAAGATGGATACAAAAAGGATTCTAAATTTTCTCATAGATTTATTCTCCTTATCTTAATTCATATTATTGGCGCATTGCGCAAAACGTACGTTGTAATAGCAAATAAAATATAATATCAAATAGAAAGTTCTATATCTGTTTTTATCATTATATCATATAAAAATCTTATTTTCAATAGGCAATTTGAATTTGGGTCATAAAAGTCTTGACGCGGGGATATTTTGGTATATCATAAAGTTGTCTTCGCTCTTTCCCCTAAGAATGGAGAAGTATATGATACTAAAATACAAATACCACAGTGATTCGGGTCTGCTTGAAGCGTATCGTAGTTATACGTTGGCGCAAAACAACTCTCTGTCGGATACAGTAGTTATCACATCTACCGCAAGCGATGCAGAAAGATACAATTACTGTCTTGAGTTTATTTGTTACAACAGCAAGAGTATTCCTAAGGCGCAGTATATTTCGCCTATACTCAACTACGTAGACGGCGGAATTTCTTTTACCGTGCCCAACAATCTCACGGAATTTAGAGGTCACGTGGATATGCAACTCACAGGTTACGATCCCGACGACAATTCTATAGTATTCAAAAGCGTAAGCAAGAATTGTAAGGCATTTGACGTAGAAGGCTCGCTATGCGTACTTGAAAAGGACCTCAACGATACTCCCAACGTCTTTACCGAAGTGTTGAAACAGCTTGAAGATTTACGCAAGATTCACCAAGATATTATTGACGAGGCAATGAAGCAGTTCGGCAGTCAGTTCTTTGAAAAGGTCGAGAAAATCCAATGGCATACCGTGAAATTCTACGACAATGGCAAACTCATTGAAGAAAAACTGACGCTTGCAGGCGCAAAGTTAACTCCGCCACAATATGCTTTGCCGGAGAATTGCGTACTCGTAGGCGGTTGGTACAATCCCAATACCGAGAGAATATGGAACATGGACGAAGACACCGTCGAGGGCGATACGCAGTTGTATCTCAACTATATGACTGACGATATTGTTATATCTCAAGGCAAAGTCACGTCTTTGGGAAAACACGTCGGCGCGCATATCTACGTACCTGAGTTCTATGAGGGGCATAAAGTCGTCGGATTTGAGCAAGTCATATCCGCAAATATACCTCGCGGATGCCATATTCATTTGGGCAACAACTTATTAGATTTATCTCAATGCGAAGCCCTGATGCTCGATTCCAACGTCTGCGGTATATATTTCCCCGCAAATAATACCGACTGCATAAGCAAAGACGGCTATCTCTTTGTCGATTATAACGGCGAACGTTTTTTGGTTTTTGCGCCTAGAGCGGAAGTTCTTAGAATTGAGAGCGGTTGCACGGCAATAAATACGTACGCTATCGCCAACAACGCCAACTTGAAATATCTCATTATCCCCGACAGCGTCAGTTTTTTCAGCGCGTACGGCATTGCAAATACAGGCTTAGAAGAATTGACCTTGCCACCTAATATTTTAAGTATTGGAGATTATAGCGTATACAACAACTTTAATCTTAAAAGGGTTATACTCAACGCAGACATTTCCGATATGATTACTGACAATACTTTCATTAGCGAGGATCTAAAGGGCAACGTTACCCGTCCTACCTTGCTCGTACAACCTCAACATTACGCCAACTACAAGGCGCTAAATCTTGCGTACGATATTCAAGTAATGGGGCAGGAGTATTTTGACGAAAAGTTTGTCCCAAAGGGAGAATAGTATGCCCAGAGTAGCAAAGCCAAAAATCGATATTCCCAAAGACGTATTCTTCAGATATACGGTCAATGGCAGAGTACTTGCAAAGGTCGTGAACGGTAAGTTGTTGTGCGGACACAGGGTAATCACCAATACCCAAGAGGGTATGAACTCTTGGCAAGAGTTTGCTTCCGTAGAAGAGGCGTCAAAAGCCCTCGGCGTTCCTGCGCCCGATCATTTCGGCTGTCCTATAATAAATAAAGACAATCCGCCGATAGATTGGCGGACGTTTAGAGGAGGATATTATATACCTAAGAGCAATTGAGATGCTCTTAGGTATGAAGTTGACCGCTATGCGGTCAGTGAAATTCCGTCACAGACGGAATGAAGTTTTACCTTCGGTAAAATGAAG
>CAMWPK010000046.1 GCA_947176115.1 uncultured Clostridia bacterium | reverse complement strand
TGGCAGTAGGTTGCGATAACCATGATGAAGAAGCTCCGCCAAGCGGGAACGCAGGCTTGCCAAGCGGTGGGCAAGACAACGAGTTAAGTAGCGGAAATTCTACTCTAGACGGATTTGTATACGAATTAAATGCCGATAACGCTTCTTATACCGTAAAAGGATTGACAACAGATAACAATAGTACTCAAATTGTCATTCCGTCTACTTATCAAGGAAAACCCGTAACTCGAATCGACAGATACGCTTTTAGGAATTGTAGCAACATAGTTAGCGTTTCATTATCCCCCAATATTGTGAGTATCGGATCATACGCTTTCGACAATTGTACCGCTTTGAAAGGTGTATATATTACGGATATGTCAAGTTGGTGCAAAATAAATTTTGATGGCAGTTACTCCAACCCATTGGAATACGCGCATAAATTATATCTCAATAATAAATTGGTTACAGACTTGACTATACCGGCTGATATAACAAGCGTTAATTTTTATACGTTTTATAATTGCATTGATTTAGCAAGCATTACGGTAGAACCAAACAATGCCGTATATAAGAGCCAAGATAATTGTTTAATAGAAAAACAAACCGATAGATTGGTTTTAGGTTGCAAAAACAGCGTAATACCAGATTACGTAAAAATTATAGCCACGTCTGCATTCGAGGGTTGCAAAGGCTTGACAAGTATAGAAATTCCTTCGGGAGTGGACTATATAGGTTTTTATGCCTTTGCTAATTGTGTCGATTTGCAAAGCATAGTTATTCCGTCCGGAGTGAAAATCATAGGCGATGGCGTTTTCAAAAATTGTAGCAGTCTGGAGAGCGTTGAGATTCCTTCCGGCGTAATGGAAATCGGCATGTCTGCTTTCTCAGGTTGTAGCAGTCTAAAGAACGTAGAACTCCCCAATGGAATTACCGATATCGGTCAAGGCGCTTTTTCTTCTTGCGTTAATTTGACAAAGATAGTTATACCGGTAGGCGTAACACGTATCGGCGCTTTGGCTTTTGTAAATTGCCCAGAGCTTAAGATATATTGCGCGCTATCTACTCCGCCAAGCGGATGGAATAAAACGTGGAACGGTAGTTGCGAAGTCGAATTTAATTATATTAATTAATCCAACATAATTTATTTAGTCATATTATATAGTGATATTCTTAGAGTATTTATATGAATTTAAGAATATCACTTTTTCTTTATATATTCAAAAGCAATATCTCCCCTTTCGTATCCATAGTTATCCAATTTAATTTCTTTGAATCCGAATTTCCTATAAATGTGAAGCGCTGGTTTTAGCATACTGTTTGACAATATAAATAGCCGTTTCGCGCCATTTTCCAACGCCCAATTCATACATGCTTCGAACACTGCGCTCCCCGCTCCTTTATGGGGAAGATTTTTATTAGAACCAAGTTTGCATATTTCCCAAGTGGAATCGTCCAACGGCTTCGCCATACAAGTAGCAAGCGCCTTTTTATTCCTCACTGCGAAGAATATCATTCCACCGTTTTTAATATCTTTATCTATATTTTCAAACTCTTCAATATCTTGCCTCTCTATCTTACCGAAATAAGTAATTATCCAGTCTTTATTAAATTCTATAAAGCTTTCGCGATACTGCTCCTCAAAAGGAATAACTTTGAAATCACGCTCCGCTATCTTAAACAACTCTATTGTCAGCGCAAGCGATTTGCTAAGTTCGTCGCACTGTTCAGCGTCTAAATTAGCAATTTTTTCACTAATAAAAATCTTTGACTGCTCAACTAGCCTTGAAACCTCTTTTTGCCCCACTTGCGTAAGACATACGACCCAATTCCTTTTGTCGCTTTCGCCTTTACTTTTTTCTATTACGCCTCTCATCTCTAATTTTTTCAAGATTCTGCTTAAATAACTTTTATCGATGCACAGCGACTGAACTATCTTGTCTTGAATACATTTTTCATTTATAAATATTTCAAACAAAACTCTCATTTCAGCCACCGAATACGACGTCGATAGATAATTTGTATTCAAAAAATTCATTTGAACAGTATAATAACGATTGAATTCACGTATTTTGTCAATAGTATCTTCCCTGATATCCATAGCTTACTCCTTTGCGTACAGCGCTTTAATTGATAATAGCATAAATAGTTGACAAAGTCAACTATTTTGCGATAAACCATTATTGCACGTATCGTACGCTTAGGGAATTTAGCGAACAAATCGCCTATGTTACTTTCTATTAGGTTTTCTTTTTATAAAAAGTATTTTCATTAAATCTTCTACTATTAGATAATTAGTTATATTAAACATAACCCATTTTCCATCGTGAAACGTTTGGGCATTATCATAAATCTCTAGTACATCAGACGAAAGTTCATTTCTGATTTCTTCAACATTAGTTCTCTCATCTTTACCAAAGATAATCATAAAGCCTAACATATTCTCTCTAAAATAAAATGCGCACAACGTTTTTCCACTTTTTCTAAACTTATATTCATAAGTCCATTTTTTACCGCCGTCACTCCAAATTTGGTCCATATCGTATAACGATGTTATTTTATCAACAATATCATAAAAAATATTAACTTTATCAATTCCAACTAATCTTTCTAGTTCTTCTCTTTGCATATCCAACATTCTCCTTTTTCACGTATTATGGCTTTGATATCATGAGAAATCCGTAATTAAGAATTCAAATATTTTTGTAATTTATCAGCGAATTTACCTACGTGTATACCGTCTACAAACGAATGATGCACTTGAACTGATATGGGCATAATCATACGTCCGTTCTTTTCTTGATATTTACCCCAATCGAATAAAGGCGTTGCATTATCTTTTTTCCCCGAATTGGTATGAGAGATATGCGTGTAAGTTATCCACGGCATAGGAGAACACTGAAAAACGTCATTTCCCAAAGGTCCGGTGAAATACTCTTTTTGGTCATTAGCTATTTTGCATGCCAACTCTACGTATTCAATCATGCTATCTTTCATCGGAACGTTAACAACTTTGAATAATTCCGTATCTTTGTTTAGGTATGTGAAAGCAGTATCAATCTTATCAAATAAAACAATTTTGTCATCCAAAAAACGATACCTGAATTCTTCTATTTCATTTGCGCACTTGCAAACAGCATAAACCATTGCAAATGTAAATGACAAATTTTGCGATTTAATCTTCGATAAAAAATTTGTTATATCAACTTCAAATGTTACGCAAAAAGCAGGCTCCACACATCCTCTAAAGATTTTACAGTGCATTGCTCTTTTCCACGAACTTTCATCTATTACTTTATATGTGTTGTTCATACTTTCTAATTATCCTTCTGAATAAAATTATCAACCGACCTTACTTTCTTAAATATTATAGCACAAATACATGGTTATGCAAAGTCAAATAACATATCGTAAGAATTTCGCTACGCTCGTGGCTTTCGCAATCTTCGATTGCTCGGCTGAGCGAACGATTTTTTACTGATATCATCGGGAAGTTGACGAACAAGTTCGTCAAGATTTCGCTTCGCTCAATCCGTAATAAGCTTAGTTTGTTATTCTATTGTAGACTTGCAGTGAGCGCGCAGGTCGCAATTCCCGTGGAGGGCACACATAAGAAAACAACCGACTATTCGTCGGTTGTTTTCTATGTGGTGACTCCATCGGGAATCGAACCCGAGTTACCGCCGTGAAAGGGCGATGTCTTGACCGCTTGACCATGGAGCCATATTAAATTACGCTTTTACAATATAATATAAATGAAAAATATTGTCAACTGATTTTTTGTAATTATTAAAAATTGTTGAAATATTTAGTTTTTATGCAAATTTACGCGATTAGACTTACGTTATTTATTCTTCAAAACTTCTTTTATTCAAAGTCTATTCTCTAATACCTTATTGATAAATTCAACGGTCTTTTCTGCGCAAAATTTTGCGCGCTCTTCTAGCCCGTGTCCTCCGCCTTCGACAAGAAGATATTCAGTGGGAATTCCATAGGACTTTAAGATTTCATATCCATCCAATGCGTCTTTCTTGCGCCTGTCATTATCTTTACTACCTTGCAAAAAGAACGTCGGACACTTGACTTTTTCCATATGCTCTATACAAAGATTCTTATCGTCGTCTTCAAAGAAAAGTTTTGAAATCTTTTTATTGCAATACTTAACAAGTCCGCCGTTATCCAAATGTTCTTTATTATCTAAATAAAATTGTCTAGGTCCACCTATATTAATGATATTATTACTTATTGCCGTAGCTACCGAAACGATAAACGCCAACTTTTGATATTTCTGCTCCATTCTAAAGATTGCGGTAGTACCGCTACTTATCCCGAAGCAACCTATCAAACCGTCTTTTGATAATCCCGATTTAATTATATACTCATAGACGTTGTTTACTCCTTCGCCCCACCTTGCATGTGTAAAGTACCTATTATCGCCCCAAGTACGGTATTCGCCAAATTGGTCAAAGGAAATAAACGCCATTCCGTTTTTAATTGCTTCGTCCCTAACCTTTTTAGGCGCCCCTGCTATAATTCTGCCACCTCCTAAAATAGGCATTGTCCAACCGTGACAATAGATTATCACAGGTATATTCTTTGCGTCCTTATATGGAAGATAAAGTCTACAAAAATTTTTATCGCCGTTTTCTAATCTAAAAAATTTCTTTATCATACGTCTTTACATTTCTAAATCAATATCTTACCCAACGCTTCGCAACCTGCTTTTATATCGTCGTAAGTCTTGTCAAAATCTCCTGTATACCAAGGGTCTGCTACATCTCTATTCTCCCCAACAAACTCAAGCATAGAGTGAATTTTGCCATCAGGGTCACTGCCGAATATTTTGAGCATATTTACTAAATTATAACTGTCCATACCAATAAACATATCGTATTTGTTATAGTCTTCCCTTGTCAATCTCACAGCGCGTTTGCCTGCGCAACTAATGCCGTATTGCGACAGTTTCCTAACCGTGCCGTAGTGCACGGGATTGCCTATTTCTTCATTGCTAGTTGCGGAGGAACTTATAACAAAGTCTTTTTCTCTCCCCGCTCTCTTAACTATGTCTTTGAACACAAATTCCGCCATTGGCGAACGGCATATATTGCCGTGACATACGAACATTATTTTATGCATTTTTATTTTTCCTTGAAACAATTTGAATTATGTCTGTCGCGACTGCGAAGATTAGTGCGATTTTCGTCCGTGCTAGGGCGAGGTGAAGTCGCCAAGTGTACTAGACGTACACGTCGACTTCCCGAGACCCGACGTTAGGGCGGAAGGCGCGCTGATATACGCAGTCGGTAATAAACTTCGATATCCTAGTATTCGTATTCTACGCTCTCAAGGTAAAGCCCCTGCGGGTCAAGCGTCTTACCCGTGCCCACATGTCTTTTGGAGGCGATTATTTTTTGAATATCTTGAGGAACTAGCCTACCCCTGCCGACGTCTACGAGCGTACCTGCTATGATGCGTACCATATTATGCAAAAAGCCGTTGCCTGTTACTCTTATATGCACTTCGTCGTCAAACCTTTCTACGCTCAAATTATATATTGTGCGAACGGTGTTTTCTTTTTCGTCATTGGCAAGCATAAAAGCTCTAAAATCATGCTCTCCCACAAAATACTTACATGCGTCTTGCATTTTGGCGATGTCCAAATCGTAAAAACATACGTGAAAATATTTTCGTTTAAGCGGACTGTGAATTTTGCAAAGGCAAATTTTATATAGATAGGTCTTGCGTTTTGCTCCAAATTGCGCATGGAACTCGTCGCTTACTTTTTCGCAAGAAGTGACTGCTATATCCTTGGGCAAAAGCGTATTGATACTATAGCCAAAACTTGACGTCTTAATCTCGCTATCCACGTCAAAATGCACGACTTGAGCTATTGCGTGTACTCCCGCGTCGGTTCTTCCGCTTGGGTGGACGGATATGCGTTGTTGAAAGCGAGTTGAAAGAGCTTCTTCAAGTTTTTGCTGAACGGTAGGCAAAGCGTTTTGTCTTTGAAATCCGTAATAATCGCTACCGTCATAACATACCGTCAACTTATATCTCGCCATACTCAACCCGTAATTATCATAATAAGTCTGTATACGAAAATATCAAGACCTTGTACTTCAAAGCCTCCAAGGTCAGGAGGAGTTACCATAGCGCCAATAAGATACTTATCCAAGAAAATCAAAACGACAATCGCAACAAACGCGAAAAACGCTACTAAGTCCGTAGCTTTCAGCTTAAAGACTTTCATTTTAGTGCGTTTTCCTGACGCATTGTAACATCTTGCGTCCAAAGCGTCGGCAAGCTCGTCTGCTCTTCTAAACGCGCTTACAAAAAGCGGAATAAGCACGGGCAACATCGCTTTGATTTTTTTGAAGAAATTACCGCTGTCGATATTGGCTCCTCTAGCCTTTTGCGCCATCATAATTTTGTCAGTTTCATCCATAAGTCCAGGGATAAATCTCAGCGCTATCGACATAATAATAGCCAAATCGTGTACGGGAATTTTGATATACGTCAAAGGTTTCAAGATTACTTCCAAAGCGTCGGTGAGTTCCGTCGGCGTCGTGGTAAAAGTCAATATCGAAGACCCTAAGACTAGCATAGAAAATCTCAAAGCCATTTTGATTGCGAAATTGATTCCTTGATCTGTTATATTAATAACCAGTTTGCCGATTTTGATAGGCAAAAGCACGTTGCCGGACGACGTAAAAAAGATGTTGATAATTGCAGTAAAAATCAATAAGAAAATCAGTCCTCTTATACTTCTAAAAACTATTCTATACGGCACGTGCGAGATTGCGATTATTATCATTAAAAGCGCGAACATGCAAACAAAAGTCGTATACGATACGATAAAGAATACCGAAACCATATACAGCAACGTCACGAATATTTTTATTCTTGCGTCAATATTGTGGACAAAAGATTTTACGGGATAATACTGTCCGAAAGATATATCTCTCATTCTTTGCCCTCCTCGTCTTTTGTCTTACGCGGTTTGGTTTTTTTATTGGGCTTACGCGTCTTACTTTGAGCTTTTGGTACTTCCTCGCTCTTAGGAATCAGTCCCAACTCTTCCCTCTCCTCGCTTGTCAGCCATTTTTGTGAAAAATCATACATATCGAATACGCATGCGCCCTCGTCGATTTGAGCAGAATGTTTTTCGTTGTATCTTGCAATAATTGCTTTGAGCAAGTCCTCCGCAGTGACGATATCGTCGCCGAGATCCACTCCTCTAGCGCGCAGATTATTGACGACTTTGACGGCTCTTGGGATATCAAGCCCCATTTTTTGAAGTTGACGCGAATGCTTAAAGAGTTGTTGCATAGGCTCGTCATACGCTATTTGAGCATCGTTGAATACGACAATTCTATTGGCAAAACGCGTAATTTCGTCTATATCGTGAGATATGACTATTATCGTCGGCGAGCAATGCGTCTTTAGATATTTTATCAAATTGAGTATCTGTTCTTTACCGTATGGATCAAGTCCTGCTGTAGGCTCGTCGAGAATAAGCACTTTAGGTTGCATAGCGATAATACCCGCAATAGCAACTCTGCGCTTCTGACCGCCCGAAAGTTCAAAGGGCGCTCTGTCCTTAACGGCTTCGTAATCAAGTCCGACCATTTCAATGGCTGTCTTTACTCTCTTAGCTACTTCTTCTGCGCTAAGCCCCAAATTTTTTGGACCGAAAGCCACGTCTTTTTCTACGGTGTCGGCAAAGAGTTGGTACTCAGGGTATTGAAATACCATGCCGACTTTACTTCTCAAATCTCTTAGATTTACTTTAGGTTTTTTAGCCGGAGTAAGTTTCAAATCAAAGATTTCTACCTCTCCCTGCTGAGGTTTAATCAAACCGTTTATATGCTGAATAAAGGTCGATTTACCGCTTCCCGTATGCCCTATAATACCAAGGAAATCGCCTTCGTTTATTTCAAGATTGATATTTTTAAGCGCTTTTTTTTCATACGGAGTATTCGCGCTGTAAGTAAATGACAGGTGCTTTATAACAATTGGCATAATTTTTCTACTAGCTCCTCTTCGTTTACTATTCCCTCTCCCATATCAATGCCGGCTTTGTGAAGGGAAATAGCCATTTGCGTTTCCCACGGCACAGCAAGTTTTATCGTCTTGAGTTCTTCATAATGCTTAAATACTTCTCTTGGCGTACCGTCGAAAGAAATACGTCCGTCGTTCATTACTATCAATCTATCCGCATCCAACGCCTCTTCCATAAAGTGAGTGATATGAATTACGGTAATTCCGTCTTGTTTGTTGAGTTCGTGCGCGACCTTAAGCACTTCGCTTCTGCCTTGCGGATCGAGCATTGCCGTAGATTCGTCAAGCACCAAAATCTTCGGCTTGATAGCTAGTACGCCCGCAATTGCCAAGCGCTGTTTTTGTCCTCCGCTCATTTTGAAAGGAGTACGCTTGCGATACTCAAGCATATCCACCTTGGATAGCGCCCACTCTACTCTGCGAATTATTTCGTCGCGTTCTATGCCAAGATTTTCCGGACCGAAAGCCACGTCGTCCTCGACTATTGAGGCAATCATCTGATTGTCGGGATTTTGAAAGACCATACCCACGTTCTTTCTTATCTCATATATATTGTTGGGGTCGAGTGTGGATTTGCCGAATATCTTGACTTCGCCACTCGTCGGCATCAAAAGACCGTTGAGCAGTTTGGCAAGAGTACTCTTACCGCTACCGTTGTGCCCAACCAGCGCGACGAAAGTCCCCTCTTCGATATGCAAAGAAAGTTGCTTAACCGCATCGATACGGTGCGTATCGTTGATGTTGTAAGAATAAGTAACGTTGTCTAATAAAACAGCCATTTGCTTTCATTCCGTCGCAAAATATTTTGTATATTATATCATAGAAAACAAAATAACACAAATGTATACCGATATTTTTTCAAACAGCTTTTTGTAATTGATTAGTCAATAGTTTGTAAAGATAAAAATAAATTAAATAAATATCAAATTACCAACCTAGCAAACGCCGTATCCATAAACTCATACGGCGTCTACTAGCGGTGTGTCATATTACACAAGTTTTACTGCGTCAGCCGTTCCTTGTATGATAGCTTTGCCTTTCTTAACGAGCTTCACATTGAAGGTTATTCCCGCTTCTTCAGCGTATCCCTTTAACTCTTCTATCTTTTCTTCTGCACTTTTATAAGCATCATTGAACTTGTCAGAGTCTGAGAACCAAAGAATTGTTAAGTATTCATCTTCGCTTTTACTTGCTCTAAGAACTTTAGTTACGCCTATTTGCGCGTATGTACTAATTACTATGTCTTCTGAATCGGAAGATACTTCAATAACTTCCACCTCATAGCCTTCGCCTTCCAGCTTCTTTTGCACGCTATCGGCATTAGGTGTACAAGCAACGCACGCTATTACAGCCAAAACTAGCAAAAGAACGACGCTGATTGAAAGAACTAATTTCTTTTTCATTTGTTTTACCTCCTTATAAGTTTTTGTTTTATTACTGTCATTATATCTAGGGAGAAAAGTAGTGTCAAGCATATCAAAGAAATTTGTAAAATTTTTATAATGCCCTGTTTTATCGCTCTTCTTAGTGTAGATAAATGAGAAAAACGCAAAAAATTATTGACTTAAAT
>CAMWPK010000045.1 GCA_947176115.1 uncultured Clostridia bacterium | reverse complement strand
TATCCAAGAAGAGATGCAACGATGCGGAGGAAGATTACGAAGAGAGGTTTGAGGAGTATCAACGCAACAAAGCCGACTTTGACGAGAAGCGCAGAGAAGAGGAAAGCAGACGTCGCGACGACGACATGAAGATGATGTTGATGAGTATCTTCGGCGGATCTCAAGGCGCTAATAATGCAAGCGGTAATGCCGGACCTCAAGGCGTATACGCAATGCAACAAGGCATAGGCGCGGAAGATATACGCGGAATAGTGTCTGATACAATGACTGCCATGCTTCCGGGCGTACAACAACTTTTGCCACAACAAGCGTCTGTCAATAACGAACTTGTTGAGAAGCTACTTGAGAAGAGCGAAAAGAGTGAAGAAGCAATGTTGAAGTTGATGGAAAAGTCGCAAAAGAATGAAGAAGAAATGCGCGACCTACTCAAGGAACTTACCAAGCAGAACTCTCAGCGCGAAGTAGCCTCTTCGACCGTCAATGACGAAGCAATCAAGAGTTTGATAGAGGGACAGCGAATAATAATGGAAAAACTCGCCAACCAATCCAACCAACCGCAGATAGTGGAGAAAGTAGTCGAAGTTCCTGTTGAAGTGGAGAAAGTAGTCGAGAAAGAAGTCGTTAAGGAAGTACCGGTCGAAAAAATTGTCGAGGTACCCGTTGAGAAAGTCGTAGAAAAAGAAGTGGTTAAAGAGGTCAAGGTAGAGGTTCCTGTAGAGGTAGAGAAGATAGTCGAGAAAGAGGTAGTTAAGGAAGTCAAGGTAGAAGTGCCAGTAAAAGCGCAGGCAAAGCCTAAGAAAGAAATAGCTCCAAGACTAACTCTTGACGAAGCGTACGCATTACTCACCAAAGAGCAAAAGAAGTACTTTGACGGACTGAGAGAATACGCATTGACAAAGTATAAGTGTAAAGAAAAGAAATCTACTTACTTTGTAGTATACGGACAGACGACGACCAATCCGCTATTGAAGTTGACGATAAAGAAAGATACTACGGTAGCATTACTCAAGATGGAAGACGAGTATATGAAAGACTTGCGCCGTGACGCGACAGGCGACGGAACGAAAGTCAAAGTCAAAGAAACAGAAGTATTGGTAAGCGACGCTCAAGCGTACGAAACAGCAAAGAAGATGGTAGACTTGAGATATGACCAGATTGAGAGATACCAAGATCTATTACGCGAGCAACGCGCAATGAAAAAATAACGCAATATAAGAGCGAGGAATATCCTCGCTCTTGTCAATTAAACCTAATAAATTCATTCATTATTGTCAACAATAGATAGCGTAACCGCTTGATTTCTCAAATTTTTTATGTTAATATAGGAATGTAAAGGCTCAATTCGGGGCAATTTACCAATTTTTTAGTGAGGCTATATGGATTCACATAGTAAAAATTCAAATAATTTTTATTACAGCGATACGGCGAAAGTCATCGTTGATAGTTTTTGCAATACAATAGATACAATTTTTTTAATACACGGAGGCAACAATGCGACCATTTTTTGAGTCTATCTTCAGTTTTGAAAAGGACTCTTCCAACATGGCTATATTGGCTTTGGAAGGAGCTGCCGAATTAGGCAAAAAGGTTGACCAATACCTTGTCAATTGGTATAACAACGAGGCAAAGACAAATGGAAAGAAATTCTTTAAGGACACTTTTTTGGTAAAAAATATTTGTCCTAGATTTACAACCGGCGACGGCAAGGGACTTCTAATCGATAGTATAAGAGGCAAAGATTTGTTTATTATATGCGACGTAGGCAACTATTCTATTGAATACAATATGTTTGGTACGCCCAACAGAATGTCACCTGACGACCACTATTCTGATTTGAAGAGAATAATCGGCGCTTGCGCAGGTAACGCCAACAAGATTACTGTAATAATGCCACTTCTTTACGGCGGTAGACAACATAGAAGAGTTGCTAGAGAATCTCTCGACTGCGCTCAAATGCTAAGAGAATTGGAGTTTATGGGAGTCAATGATATCATAACTTTTGACGCTCACGACCCAAGAGTACAAAACTCCGTACCTATTATGGGCTTTGACAACTTTATGCCCACTTATCAAATTTTGAAATCATTGCTCAAGGCTTTCCCGGAAATCAATATGAAAAAGGACAACTTTATGATTGTAAGTCCGGATGAGGGCGCAATGAGCAGAAATATCTATTACGCTTCAGTACTTGGTACTGATTTGGGAATGTTCTACAAGAGAAGAGATTATGCCAACGTGGTCAATGGACGTAATCCTATAGTTGCGCACGAGTACATCGGCAACGACGTCAAGGACAAAGATATATTTGTAGCCGACGACATCATAGCTACCGGCGACAGTATGCTCAAACTTTGCAATGAGCTCAAGGCCGCAGGTTGTGGTAGGATTTTCCTTTCGGCAACATACGCGCTTTTCACAGAAGGAACGGAGAAATTCCAAAAGGCTTTCGACGCAGGTCTTTTCGACGCGGTACTTTCTACAAATTTGACGTATGCTACGCAAGAGCTTTTGAAGAAGAATTGGTTTGTTCAGGCGGATATGTCCAAGTTTGTCGCATACATCATTGCGGCTATAGACCAAAACAAATCTTTAAGTCAGTTGCTTGACCCGCACGACAAAATACACGAACTTATCGAAAAATTTAATGCCGGCAAACCTCAACAGCTGGCTATGAATATAAGCGAGGAGTAAAATGAAAATTGAATGGCTGGGGCATTCTTGCTTCAAGTTGACGGAATCCACAGGTACGACGATAGTCACTGATCCGTTTGACAAAGAAATCGTCGGTTATGAAATGGCAAAGACCAGCGCTGACGTTGTGACTTGTTCTCATCAACACAAGGATCACAACGCTATCGTCAGAATTGACGGCGAGCCGTTGGTATTGAGCGAATGCGGTTTTTGGGAAATCAAAGGCGTAGACATCTCGTCAATGCGTTCCTATCATGACGACAAACTCGGCAAAAAAAGGGGCGAAAACAAGATTTTCAAGTTTAGAATGGACGGCGTAGACTTGTGTCATATGGGCGACATAGGCGAAGAGTGTACCGTTAGACTTGCAGACGGCGTAGGTTCTGTTAACGTACTTATGATACCTGTCGGAGGCAACTATACTATCGACGCAAAGCAAGCCAAGAAATACGTTGATATTATGATGCCTGACGTGGTAATTCCAATGCATTTCAAGACGTCCAAAAGCGAGGTTGATATAGAAAAACTCGATGAATTTATTGATCTTTTTGACGAAGAGCAGATAAAAGTAATCGACGGACAGTCTATCGAATTTGACAGAGCGCATTTTGAGAGCGACAGTACGGTAGTCATAGTATTCAACCAAGAAGTATTTTGATAAGTAGTTTGCAAAGACGATACGTATCGTCTTTGCAAATATACAACGAATGATTATTTTCAATTTAGTTAAAAGTTTACAAAGTAAATAAGACGATATTAGGTCTAAAAGCACATCAGAGCAATGATATCCTAAATATTATATAGACAATAATATTATTATAATTATAAATATAAACCAGCTTTTATAAATCAGATAAATAGGAGAATTTATGATAAAGAATGACTATACCCGCGAGGAGTTAAAGGCAAAGAATTACTTTGAATTAAGAGATATTGCCAAGAAAAAGAACGTGGAGAACGTATCGTATATGTCTGAAGAGAATCTCATTGACAGCATATTGCTTGCGTGTAATCAAAACGTTCAACAAGCAACTACCGCTCATGATAATCAAAGCGTTGCTATCGGACCGCAATATACGCGCGAAGATTTTCAAAATATGACGATACACGTCGTACGTACCATCGTAAGGGAAGCGGGAATCACTCCAAGCACCAAGAACAAAGACCAGCTCATAGACGCATACTTTGAGTTTATGCAGAATGGCGGAGAAGCCTTTCAAGGTTCCAAGCCCAAAAGAGGCAGACCTGCCAAGTCGGAGACGCCCAACGTTGTTAAGGATTCGATGTCTTCAACAATTTCAATTCCTCAAGCGCCAAAAGAGGAATTCGAAACGGAAAAAATTTTGGACAACGCTGTTGAGGACGACGCAAAGACACAGCCCAATAATGACAGCGCCGTAAAGGAAAGCGTTGAAAGCGAAGAGCGTAGCGGTATCTTAGAGATATTAGACGGTTACGGCTTCTTGAGAGCGGAAAACTGCGAATGCGGAGAAAAAGACGTATACGTATCAGGAAGAATTATCAAGGCGCTCGGGTTGAGAGCCGGCGACTACGTTGTGGGTATTGCAAGAAAAAATTCTGAGAACAAACCGCCTGCTTTGACAGTCGTTCAAAGAGTAAACCCCGAAATTAAGTATGATATAGTATATCAAAAGGACGATAAAGGCAGAGATATTGCCGGCACCGGAGAGTATAAGGCGATTGGTTACGTTGACGACAGCGGTACCAATTTGACAAGTCTTAGACGTCGTCCGCACTTTGACGCGTTAACTCCGATATTCCCGCAAGAAAGATTGAGATTGGAGATAAACACTGCTGAAAAGAGCGTCACAAGAGGAGATTTTGCAATCAGAAGTCTTGACTTGATAGCGCCTATAGGTAAGGGACAGAGAGCAATGATAGTATCTCCTCCAAAGGCAGGCAAGACGACTCTTCTCAAGAAAATTGCCAATTCTATCACGACCAATCACTCAGAAGTTACGCTTTTTGTATTGCTTGTTGACGAGCGACCCGAAGAAGTTACGGATATGAAGAGGTCTATTAAGGGCGAAGTCATATATTCGACTTTTGACGAAGTACCGGAGCATCACTGCAAGGCGTCGGAACTGCTTATCGAAAGGGCAAGACGACTTGTTGAACTTGGTAAAGACGTCGTAATAATGATGGATTCGCTCACACGTTTAGCAAGAGCGTACAACCTTACTATACCTCCTACAGGCAGAACTCTTTCTGGCGGTATCGATCCGGGAGCATTGGCAAACCCCAAGAAATTCTTTGGCGCGGCAAGAAATATCGAGAACGGCGGTTCGCTTACGATAATTGCGACTGCTCTTGTAGATACGGGTAGTAGAATGGACGACGTAATCTATGAAGAATTTAAGGGTACGGGCAATATGGAAATTACCCTTGATAGAAAGCTCAGCGAAAGGAGAATTTTCCCAGCTATCGACCTCAACCGTTCATCCACGAGAAGAGAAGATTTGTTGCTTTCTCAAAAGGAGCTTGAGGGCGTATGGGCGCTTCGCAAGATGCTCTCAACGGGCGATTTGCAAGATACCACCGACCAACTTCTCAATATGATGCAAAAGACCAAGAATAACGAGGAATTTGTTGAGTCAATCACAAATCAGGTCAAAGTACTGGAAAAGAGTGGTTATACCATTAAGAATTTTTCAGGAAAATTCTAATAGATACCTCACCCAAAAAATAAATTAAGTGATAGTATCTCAATAAATAAAATAAATTAGTCAATACTAATAAGGAAGAAATTATGAAGAAGAAAATTGTTTTTATAGTATCCTTATCGCTAATTTTAGCAATGCTATGCGCGTTTTTGATTGCGTGCGACGGCAAAGCTCAACAGGGCAAGTCGGCTTATGAACTTGCCGTTGAACAAGGTTTTGAAGGCACACTAGACGAATGGCTTGACAGTCTAAAGGGTATAGACGGACAGAACGGAGTTGATGGAAATGACGGCGCTGACGGAGCAGTTACTATACAGGAAATATACGACAAAGCGGTAGCAGAAGGCTTTAAGGGAACGTATATGGACTTTTTGCAGTCCTATCTCAATTTGAGCGAAGATGTCCAAACTGCTTCAAATCTTGCGCTTTTGTCGGCAGTTAAAGTAAGGGCAAAAGGCGTAGTTACTGATAGATGGGGAAGAGAACAAGACACAACTTCAAGCGGTTCAGGCGTTATTTATAAATTAAATAAAGATAATGGCGACGCATATATTATCACAAATTATCACGTAGTGTATAATACAAATTATAAGACAGATGATAAGATTTGTGACGATTTAGACGTATTTTTGTATGGCTATGACGAGTTTGAAGAGCAAGCTATTCCTGTCAAGTATATAGGCGGAGCATACGACTACGACATAGCAATTCTTAAAGCCAGCGGAAGCGAAATAATCAAAAGCAGTGACGCAAGAGCGGTTGACGTGGCAAGTAGCAAAGACGTTGTCGTAGGTTCTACGGCATTAGCGATAGGCGCTCCTTCGTCAGGTGGCGAAACGTATTACAATGAGATAAAGTTTTCGATCACCAAAGGCATAGTAAGCGTTGACAGCGAGAACATAACTTTAAGCGACACCACAATAGGCTTATCATATACCACAAGAGTTATGCGTGTTGATACGGCTATCAATTCCGGCAACAGCGGTGGCGGACTTTTCAATACAAAAGGTCAGCTCATAGGCATTGTCAATGCAAAGGCTAGTTCGACGAGCATAGATAATATGGGATATGCTATTCCGAGCGACGTAGCATTGGGTATAGCCGATTACGCGATAGCTCATTGCGACGGCGAAGGAAATAAAAATATCAAGAAGTTGTATCTTGGAATAGCCGGAACTGTCAACTCGTCCAAAGCCGTTTATGATACCGCGACCAAGACGGTTAAGGTAATCGAAGAGATTTCAGTAAGTTTAATCGAAGACGACTCTTTGGCAAGCGACTATTTGCAAGTCGGCGATATTTTCAAAGCAGTAGAGATTGACGGCGAAAGGTATGAAATTACTCGCAGTTTTTCACTTACCGACGCTCTTTGGAAAGTAAAAGCTAGCACGACGTCGATTTCATTGACTATCACTCGCGACGGCGAAGATAAGGTTGTAGTGATTCCTATTAGTTCAAGCGACTTTGTTGCGCTTAAATAGTATTGATATAATATTATAATTATTATAATATATAGGTAATATATAGACTGCGTTTAGTAATAAATATCTCACAACTCTCATACAATTTCGTATGGGAGTTGTTGCATTATGAACATAGTATTTACAATAATGATATTGGCGTCTTTGATTATGTTGGTAGCCGTTGCGCCCGAGAGCGCTTTTTCTATAATGATAAGCGGAGCAAACAACGCGTTGACCTTGGCGTTTACGCTTATAGCAATCTACGCGATATGGTTGTCGATACTCTCGCTTATGGACGGCATAGGTCTTAACAAAGCTCTCAACAAATTATTTCGCCCATTGACCAAAAGGCTCTTCAAAGGTGAGAGCGACCTTGCTTTGGAGTATATTACTCTCAACTTTTCCGCCAATCTTTTGGGTATGGGCGGTGCGGCGACTCCGCTAGGTATCAAGGCGATGGAGAGTATGCAGGACGGCTCTCAAAAAGCCACGGATAATATGATTCTTTTTATGGTAATCAATTCTACGTCAATACAGCTTATCCCTGCGACGATAATAGGCTTGCGCGCATCGGCCGGTAGCAATGCGCCGTCGGATATAATTTTACCGTCTTTGCTCGCGACTTTGATTTCGACTGTCACGGGCGTAATACTTGCCAAACTTTGCGCGTTGTTTACTCGCAAAAAAAGCAAAGTTGAAAAGACCCAACCGCCCAAGCCTCTTTTTATGCCCATCGGTGAGAGGAAAAAGATATGAGCAAATACATACTTCCCATCTTTATTCTTCTCGTAATAGTCATAGCTTTTATTAAAAAAGTCCCCGTTTACGACAATTTTGTAAAGGGGAGTAAGGAGAGTTTGTCAATAGTGCTGTCTATATTTCCGTATATCTGCGCAGTGCTAGTAGCTGTCGAACTTTTCTCGCTCAGCGGGCTGAATGCATATTTTGCCAAGATTATGTCGCCCGTTTTGACTTTCTTGGGTATACCTGAAGAACTTTGCGAACTTCTTATTATCCGTCCATTGTCCGGCAACGGTTCGCTTGCGCTATTGGAGGATATCTACAAGACCCACGGCGCAGATGCATATATATCCCGTTGCGCGTCTGTAATAGTCGGCGCCAGCGAAACCGTATTCTACGTCGGCACAGTGTATTTTTCGACCACCAAGGTTAAGAAACTCAGATATGCGATACCCATTTCTCTGGTAGCATGCTATTTTGGCGCAATCATGGCTTGTGTTCTTTGCAAATTTATTTAGAATTGACTACCAACTTGACATCAGGTAATATTAGGTGTATTATTTGATTACACCAATCTAATTTTGCGAGGCGAGAAATGAACATAGACTTTTTTAAGAAAGAAAAAGTAGCAAAGATGAAAGAAAAGGACAAGGATGCAGTATCTGCTCTCAACGTAGTAATCAATAAGATTATGCTTTCTTCTATTGAAAAAAGAGCTAAAGGCGAGGAATTGAGCGAGGGAGATATTTTATCGCTACTCCAAAAGACGGAAAAAGAATTGATTGAAGAAAAGTCAGGTTTTGAAAAAGCCGGCGCAGGTTACGCCGATAAGGTACAAAGCCTTGACAATCAAATTGCTACCGTAAAGAGTTATTTGCCACAGTTGATGAGCAAAGAAGAAATAAAAGAAGTTATTCTTGCGCTACAGGATAAGTCCGTACCTGCGGTAATGCGCCACTTCAAGGCAAATTACGCCGGCAAGTGCGATATGAAAGAAGTCAATGAAGTATTGAGAAACTTATGAAAAAAGGTCGCGTAGTAGTAGGAATGAGCGGGGGAGTTGACTCTTCATTGACAGCTTTGCTTCTAAAGGAGCAAGGCTATGAAGTTATTGGTCTTTTTATGCGTAATTGGCATGAAAAGGACGAGGGCGGTTGTTGCAGTGCTGACGAAGACTTCTACGACGTGCGCAAGGTTTGCAACGACATTGGCATACCTTATTACAGCGTTGACTTTGCCGATCAGTATTACGAGCGCGTATTCAAACTTTTTGTTGAGGAATACAAAAAGGGCAGAACTCCCAATCCTGACGTACTTTGCAATAAAGAAATCAAGTTTGCGCCTTTCGTTCAACACGCTTTGTCTATGGGCGCAGACTATATTGCTACAGGACATTATTGCGACGTACTTCATGCGGATGACGGTCTAAACTATCTTCTCAAAGCCAAAGATACCAACAAAGACCAGACTTATTTCCTCAATCAACTCTCTTCCAAACAACTCGATAAGGTTCTTTTCCCCCTTGGCGGTTTAGAAAAACCTGAAGTTAGGACTTTGGCTAGCAAGTTTGGTTTATCGACGGCAGACAAAAAGGACTCCACGGGCATATGTTTTATTGGAGAGCGCAACTTCCGCAAGTTTTTGAGCGAGTATATACCTATGCAAGAAGGCGACATCAAGACTTTGGATAATCGCATAGTCGGCAGACACAACGGAGTATTCTATTATACTGTCGGACAGCGCAAAGGTCTTGGCATAGGCGGTAGTGGCAACGGCGAGCCTTGGTTCGTAGTAAGCAAGGACGTTGAGAACAACGTGCTTTACGTATCTCAAGGCGACCAATCTATGATTTATCATTCCCGCCTAGAGTGCGACAAATTCAATTTTATTACCTATAAACCAAAAGAAACTTCGTTTAGGTGTACGGCGAGAATACGTCACCGTCAACCTGAACAACAAGCTACGGCAATAATAAAAGGCGACGGTTTGGAACTTGTCTTTGATACGCCCCAACGCGCGATTGCTGAAGGACAGTACGCAGTCATATACGTAGACAACGTCTGTTTGGGCGGAGGAGTTATAGAGCGCAAAGGCTAGTTGACGTAATACGTAAGAACTAATCGTCATTGACGCTCGCACAAGACGCATCTGCTTGCTCGCTATGCCGTCGCTTCG
>CAMWPK010000044.1 GCA_947176115.1 uncultured Clostridia bacterium | reverse complement strand
ATATCCAATATTTTCCTATATTGTCCATATAATATTTATAATATTATTAGATTTTTATTATAGTTTCCTTTCGACAAAAAAATTCAAAATTTGAAAATTTGTTGTAAAAATCATTTGACAACGCTTTTGGAAGAATATATACTGTCATTGTAGCAAAGGCGCTAATCAGGTAAACCCTGTTTGGCGTCTTTTTCTTTATACGAAACAAATTTTAAGGAGAAAAATATATGGTAATGTCAGAAATCTTCGGCAGTCTTGTTTTTAACGACACCGTAATGCAGGAAAGACTTCCCAAGTACACTTACAAGGAACTCAAGTCTTGTATCGCCAACGATACCCCCATCTCTTTGACTTGCGCGACTGTAATCGCCAACGCTATGAAGGACTGGGCAATCGAAAAAGGTTGTACTCACTATACTCACTGGTTCCAACCTATGACGGGTATCACGGCTGAAAAGCACGACGCTTTTATCCAACCTACCGCGGACGGCAAGGTTATTATGGAGTTCAGCGGTAAGGAACTTATCAAAGGCGAACCTGACGCCTCTTCTTTCCCCAACGGCGGTATAAGAGCTACCTTTGAGGCAAGAGGTTACACGGCTTGGGACCCTACGTCCTACGCTTTCATTAAGGACGGCACCCTTTGCATACCTACGGCTTTCGTATCTTACACCGGAGAAGTTCTTGACAAAAAGACACCGCTACTCAAATCTATGCAAGCGCTTAGCAAAACGGCTTGCAGAATACTTAAGCTCTTTGGCAAAGACGTAGAGAAAGTCACGACGACCGTCGGTCCGGAGCAAGAATACTTCCTTATAGACAAGAGCGTATACGAAAAGAGAAAGGACTTGATTTACACAGGTCGTACGCTCTACGGCGTTGCCGCTCCAAAGGGACAGGAACTTGAAGACCACTACTTCGGCACTATCAAGCAAAGAGTAGTAAAATATATGGCAGACCTCGACGTAGAGCTTTGGAAGTTGGGAATTCTCGCCAAGACCAAGCATAACGAAGTAGCGCCTGCTCAGCACGAGCTTGCGCCAATCTTCTCGCAATCCAACGTAGCTTCAGACGCCAACCAATTGACAATGGAGATGATGAAGAAGATAGCAAGCCGTCACGGAATGGTATGTCTTCTCCACGAAAAGCCTTTTGAGGGCGTCAACGGTAGCGGTAAGCACAACAACTGGTCCATGTCCACCGACAAAGGCGAAAACTTGCTCGAACCGGGAGATACTCCTGAGGACAACGCTCAGTTCCTACTATTCCTCGCCGCAGTAATAAAAGCTGTCGACGACTATCAAGACCTCTTAAGAGTTAGCGTAGCAAGCGCAGGCAACGACCATAGACTTGGAGCAAACGAAGCTCCGCCGGCAATCGTATCGATGTTCCTAGGCGAAGAGCTTGACGGAATACTCTTAGCAATCGCAGAAGATAGAAAGTACAGCAAGAGAGCAAAATGCGAATATGAAATAGGCGTAAGCTCCCTACCCAAGTTCACCAAGGACTCTACGGACAGAAACCGCACTTCCCCGTTTGCATTCACAGGCAATAAATTTGAATTCAGAATGTTGGGCTCGACTTTCTCCATCGCAGGTCCGAATATCATCCTCAATACGATAGTAGCAGAATCTCTTGACGCTTTCGCAAATGAACTTGAGGGCGCAAAAGACCTTATGACGGCAGTCAAAGACCTTGTTAAGAAGACCTATCTTGCTCACAAGAGAATTATCTTCAACGGCAACGGATACTCTGACGAATGGGTAAAGGAAGCAAACAAGCGCGGACTTCTCAATCTTCAATCTACCCCTGAGGCTATTCCTTATTTCAAGAGTGCAAAGAATATAGCTCTCTTTGAAAAGCACGGCATATTCTCCTCATTGGAAGTTGAGTCAAGAACGGAAATCTTGCTTGAGAATTACGCAAAAGTAGTAAATATCGAAGCATTGACTATGATAGATATGGCAAACAAACAAATACTTCCCGCCGTAACTACCTACATAAAAGAACTTGCAAAGACTGCTATTGCCACCAAGGAATTGGGCTTTGAAGCTACCGCTCAAGTAAATACGGCAAAGAAGTTGACAAAACTCTCTGCGGACGCCTCAAAATACTTGGAAAAACTCAGCGCAAACGTTCATAAAGCCGAAGCTATAGACGATATTACTAAAAAGGCAATGTTCTATCGCACGGACGTAATTCCTTTTATGGACAGCTTGAGAAAGACGGCAGACGAAATGGAAGTCAACACTGCCGACAAGTATTGGCCGTTCCCAACTTACGGAGCTATTCTCTTCTCTGTCAAAGACTGAGAGTAAAAAATATAAGGTTTGTACATTAGACACAAAGGCGTGTAACCCAGACGGGTTATGCGCCTTTGTCATTAACTAAGTAAAAAAATTTTTGGAGGTATATATTTTTGGAGGTATATATAATATGGACAACGTATTAGAAGCAATTACCAAAGCCACTGCCGAGGCTAGCGACATGGCATTAGGGCTTTGGTGTCTTATCGGCGTAGCGCTCGTATTTTTCATGCAAGCAGGTTTTGCTATGGTAGAAACGGGATTCACGAGAGCAAAGAACGCTGGCAACATTATTATGAAGAACTTAATGGACTTCGCATTAGGCGCTGTAGTATTCTGGCTTTTTGGCGCAGGACTTATTCTTGGCGACAGCGTGGGAGGATTTATAGGTACGCCTATCAATCCCTTTAAGATGAGCGAAGACATCTTCCCCGCATTTATGTTCAATATGGTATTCTGCGCAACTGCGGCAACAATCGTATCAGGCGCTATGGCAGAGAGAACCAAATTCTTTTCATACTGCATATATTCGCTTATCATAAGTATGATTGTATACCCTATATCTGCTCACTGGATTTGGGGCGACGGCGGTTGGCTTGCAAAACTCGGTTTCGTAGACTTCGCGGGCTCTACGGCGGTACACATGGTAGGCGGTCTTATGGCTTTGGTAGGCGCTATTATACTTGGACCGAGAATTGGCAAATATAGCAAAGATAAAAATGGTAAGACCGTGTCAAAGGCTATCCCGGGACACTCGCTCACGTTGGGAGCATTGGGCGTATTCATACTCTGGTTTGCTTGGTACGGCTTCAACGGCGCGGCAGCTTCATCCGTAAATAATGCCGCTAAGATATTTACGACTACTACCATTGCGGCTGCAACTGCTACCGTAGCCGTTATGATAATCACTTGGATTAAATACAAAAAACCTGACGTATCCATGACGCTCAACGGCTCTTTGGCGGGACTTGTAGCAGTGACGGCAGGTTGCAACAACGTATCTCCCACGGGTTCTTTCTTTATCGGTCTTATCTCGGCATTTGTAGTAGTATTCGGTATTGAGTTTATCGACCAGAAGTGCCATATCGACGACCCCGTTGGCGCAATAGGCGTACACGGTATGTGCGGAGCTGTAGGTACGTTGTTAGTGGGTATCTTTGACGAAAAGCAAGGACTTATATCAGGACATATTCTCAACGGCGTCAGTCTTACCTTTGCTCAATCTTGCAAATTTTTCGGCGTTCAAGTCCTAGGCGTCGTAGTCGTAGCCCTTTGGGCGGTAGCAATGAGCCTCATAATTTTCCTCGTAATTAAAAAGACTATTGGTCTAAGAGCGAGCAAAGAAGAAGAATTGCTGGGACTCGACTTGATGGAACACAATCTGGTATCGTCTTACGCCGACTTCGAACCATCTCACGCTGTCATAACGCCAAGTGTAGAAACATCTGCTCCAAAAGGCGAAGTAGCCGTAGATAAAGCCGTAGAGGTCAATGATTTGACGCCAACGCTCCCTGAGGGAACGCCAAAACTTACAAAGATAAGCATAGTCACCCGTCCCGACAAATTTGTAAACCTAAAGAGCGCTCTCGACGAAATAGGTATCACCGGCATGACAATGACGAGCGTACAGGGATGCGGTATGCAAAAAGGCAACGCTAAATACTATAGAGGCGCAAAGATTGATTCTCATCTCTTGCCAAAGATAAAAGTAGAGGTGGTCGTATCTAAAGTACCTGTAGAAACCGTAATCAACGTAGCTAAGTCAGCTTTGTATACCGGCAACTACGGCGACGGCAAAATCTTCGTATATAGCGTCGAAGACGCTGTCAAAGTAAGAACAGGCGAAAGAGGTTACGATGCTCTTCAAGACGACTAAGTGACAAATAGGCTCTTCATTAAAGGAGAGCCTATTCTCTTCGCAAGGTTCTACATAATATTGATTTTATATATATTTATAACTTTACGCGTACGCGCGAAAACTATTTCCAAAATTTGTTGAAAAAATCGAGATTTTTTTGTATCAAGTATTTGATTATAAAGGCGATATTTGATATAATAAAATTGATTTTGAAAATAAATCAAAAAGGTAGGTACATAATGTCAGATAATATCAAAGAGGAATGCGGTGTATTCGGTATATACGACAAATCCCGTCTTGGCAACATTGCCCAACAAATCTACGTTGGACTTTTTGCTCTTCAACACAGAGGTCAGGAAGCGGCAGGTATTGCCGTAAATAACGACAGAGAAATCACTCTTGTCAAAAACTTGGGACTTGTAAGCGAAGTTTTTAACGACGCTACTCTTGCCAAGTTGAACGGAGAAATCGCAATAGGTCACGTTCGCTACTCCACGACGGGCAACAATACTGCGGAAAACGCTCAGCCGATAAGTGTAAAATACGCAAAAGGCAATCTCACCGTTTCGCACAACGGCAATATCACCAACGCCAAGGAATTGAGAGATAAACTTGAGGCTAAGGGCGCAATCTTCCACACGACGAGCGATAGCGAAGTCATTTCCTATTTGATTGCAATTCAAAGACTTAAATCAAAGAGCATTGAAGAAGCCGTAGAAAAGGTCTTCCCTATGCTCCAAGGCGCGTTCTCTCTTCTCATAATGAGCCCAAGAAAACTCATTGCCGTGAGAGATAGATACGGTATTCGTCCGCTTTGCATAGGTAAATTGCAAGACAACGTAGTATTTGCAAGCGAAAGTTGCGCGTTCGAAACTATTGGCGCGACCTTTGAAAGAGATGTCCGTCCAGGTGAAATCGTAGTCGTAACCGAGGACGATATGGTATCCAATACTAAATACTGCGGTCACAGCGGAGGTCTTTGTATATTTGAACATATCTATACCGCCAGACCCGACAGCGTAATCGACGGTCAAGGCGTAAACGAAGCAAGAATGAACGCAGGTAAAATGCTTGCTAAGATAGCTCCTGCAGACGCAGATCTCGTAATCGGCGTACCTGACAGCGGACTTCCCGCCGCAATTGGCTATTCGCACGAAAGCGGTATCCCCTACGGCGTAGGTCTTATCAAAAACAGATACATTGGCAGAACCTTTATCCAACCTACGCAAGCAATGAGAGAGCGTAGCGTTGCGCTCAAGCTCAATACGCTAAAGAGCAACGTAGAGGGCAAAAGACTTGTTATGGTAGACGATTCAATCGTAAGAGGTACTACCCTTGCCAATATCATAAAACTTCTTAAGAAATCAGGCGCTAAAGAAGTGCACGTAAGAATATCTTCTCCGCCGTTTATCTATCCATGTTTCTTCGGTACGGATATTCCGTCAAGAAAAGACCTTGCTTGCAACAACTATACTATGGAAGAGTTGAGAGTAAAGATAGGCGCAGATTCGCTCGCATTCCTCGACGTAAAGACCGTCGACAAGATTGCTCCGGACTCCACCGTAACTTTCTGCAAAGGTTGCTTTACCGGCAAATATCCTTGCAAAGTTCCTTGCGAAAAAGAAGATAAAAACGTTTTAGGTTAATAAAAATAAAACGGCTCCCAAAAGGGAGCTGTTTTTATTAGACGTCGTCTACGTATTTTCTTCCCACGAGTTCGTCAAGCGTACAACCAAAATAATCTGCGATTTTTATAAGATTATCCATGGTCGGAATGCTCTTACCTTTATGCCAAGCAATAGTACTTTGATTGGAAATTTTTAAGTCTTTTGCAAGTCTGTATTTAGTACGATTATGGAATCTTAATATATCGTCAAACGCTTGAGAAAAAGACGGACAAGGAAGATAATTCTTCTTTACAAATTCATTTGTTAATCCAAATAGATAATCCAATGCGCACCCAAAGTAGTCCGCAATAGCAATTGCATGCGGTAGTTTAGGTATCACACCCTCTCTAAAATATTTTGTAATCGAAGAACCGTCAATGCCTATTTGTTGCGCAAGTTCTTTGATTTTCAAATTGCGTATTAACATCAACTCTGACAGAGTTTCGCTAAAATTCGACAAAATATTCATAAATTCGCATCTCCTATTAAGCAAATTATGTCGTATACATATATAATTTACTTGAAAACTGAACGGAGTTGATATAAAATGTATTCATATACAGTGTCGACAACTATATAAATAAAATAAGGAGGAATACTAATGAAAGAGAACGTTAAAAGCACAGAACTCAACACAGACCTTGACAGACTTGATTATAAAATAAGTCTTGAAGACATGCTACTGGATTTGAAAGTACTTCTAAAAGAATATTATTGCGCTACTTTTACTGACGATGGCAAGTCGCTTAAAATCACTCTTAGCAACGGACAAAAATTCTTACTGAGTTTAACAACAGTTTGACGAGCATATACGAAAGAAAAAATAGGGCGCAGAAATCTGCGTCCTATTTATATTTTATTAAAGTCTAATCACTCCCCATTCATATTTGTAGACGTATTTATTAGCGGAGTATTTGTCTATAACTTGCTAATAAATCTATTGACTTTAGACAATAACATATAATATAATAAACTATGTATAATAATATTCTTATTATGTAGGTGAATATATGAAGTATGTGGTGATTTTGGGCGACGGCATGGCCGATTACCCTAATATGACTCTTGGAGGTCGCACGCCTCTGGAAGTGGCAAATAAGCCTAATATAGACGACTTGAGCAAGAGAGGAAAATTGGGACTTGTAAAGACTGTTCCCGACGGCATGAAACCGGGTAGCGACGTTGCCAATCTCTCAATGATGGGTTACGCTCCGGACAAGTATTATACCGGACGTTCTCCGCTTGAGGCTCTATCTATAGGCATCGACCTTAAAGACAGCGACGTTGCAATAAGATGCAATCTCGTTACGCTTTCCGATGAAGAGAACTTTGCCGACAAGACTATGGTCGATTATTCCGCAGGCGAGATTTCTACTGAGGAAGCAAAACAACTTATTGAATTTCTTCAACAAAATTTAGGCGACGAATATCTTGATTTTTACGCAGGCGTAAGTTACCGCCACTGTCTTGTTGCGCACAATGCAGAGCTTGGCACAGAATTTACTCCCCCGCACGATATATCCGATAAAAAGATTACGGATTATCTTCCAAAGGGAGAATACGGCGACATTTTCTTGGATATCATGGTAGACGCTTACAATCTTCTCAAAGATCACCCTATAAATCAGAACCGTATTAAGCAAGGACTTCACCCTGCCAATAGCATTTGGCTTTGGGGAGAAGGCACTCGCCCAAACCTCACTCCGTTTGAGGAAAAATACGGCATAAAAGGCGCTGTTATATCGGCAGTCGATTTGTTAAAAGGCATTGGCATTGGCGCAAAAATGAAAGTAATTGAAGTTGAGGGCGCTACCGGCACTTATACCACCAACTTCAAAGGCAAAGCAGAATCGGCAATCAAGGCTCTCAAGGACGGATACGACTACGTATATATTCATATGGAAGCTCCCGACGAATGCGGACACCAAGGCGACGTTGACAACAAAGTCAAGTCTATAGAGCTTATCGATTCTATAGTCGTGAAGTATGTAAAAGAGCAACTTGACCTTATGAATGAGGATTACAAAATTCTCATTGCTCCCGACCACCCTACTCCGCTTAAACTAAAGACTCATACGAGCGATCCGGTGCCGTTCGTAATCTATTCCCAAAAAGCAGGCGAAAACCAACCTCCTGCCGATGGCGCAACGTACAGCGAAGAAACCGGAGCGCAAAGCGGACTTGTATTCTCTAGCGGTGAAGAACTTATGAACGAGTTCTTACACGGAGATGAACAATCTCAAAATGATGACGAAAATACGTCAAGCGCTAATGAAGTCGTTGTCGCTCCAGATAAAAAACAATTAGACATAGTTAAAAAAGACGACAAAAAGCAAAATAAAGACAAAGAAGTTAAGCCTAAGGGCGAAAAGAAAAAACTTGGCAAAAAAGGTATCATAGCAATTATTGCAAGCATATGCTTAGTAGGCGTATTGCTGGCAATCATATTACCTGTGGTATTTTTCACTGCTCCTAGAATTTTTGTTAAAAATGCCGACGGCTTTAGCGTAGAAAATATTGGTTCTAAAACAGATTTTGAAAAGTACTTCTTCGTCCTTGACAAAAATATCTCTTGCGATAACAATTTGACTTTGGACGATAGCAATTTACACAGTATCGACTTTAATAAACACACGTTGAGCGTGTCGAATACTTTTGAGATAAACACGACAAAAACGGGTACTTTGTATTTAGGTACTAGAAAGGGCAAGAATTTTGTCACTCACAAAAAGTCAAATCTAAAGGCGGAAACAATATCCATTAATGCTCCAAACTTGGATATAGTTATTATGGCGAACGTATCTTGTGAAAATTTGACCGTCAACGCTAAATCTCTTACGCTATACAAGTACGGCGACAAATCTACTTCTTCCGTAACTACGCAAATTACTGCCGACAAAGTAGTATTTGCCGGCGACGTAACGGATATACCGTCCACTCACCAAATCAAAGTGGCTGAGAGTAAAGAAGTTGTTGTAAAAGGTGGCGTTAAAATCAACGTCAATATGGATTTAACCAACAGCGCGCTAACTGTAGAACGTAACGCGTCAGTATCTTCCTTGACGCTTGACGATACCTCTACCGCAGTTATTGAGGGCAATATCGTCAGCAAAATAGAAGGCGGAAAGAGAGTCACGATGCAAGAGGGACACTCCTGCCCCAATTATCAAAATATTGATACTTTGATAATATTCAAAGATTTGAACACTACGCAAAATATAGCAAATTGCAAGAACGTAATTTACGTTGAGAAATTAGCTAAGCCTGTAGAAATCATTATTGAAGAACGTAGCAATAGAATTTATTGTAAAGTCGCGCAAGTCAAGTACGCAACATCCTACAGCTTTGTAGTAATCGACGACGATGGCGGACAAACGCAAGTTCCCGATTCAAATGTATCTATAACTGCCAACGGAGATACGGAGTGCGACATAACCGACTGCGTCAAGACCCCCGGCAAGAGCTATACCGTCACGGTTACTCCTAAGGGCAACTACTACGATATGTTAGACAAACTCGACGATTTCAACGGTACGCTGTACGTTGACGGCGATTCTATCTCTGTCAAATACAACTACGTGATTACCCTGCCGATGCCTACCGGACTAAGCATAACGTCCGGTAAAAATGAAGCGGGAGTGACTAAGACCACGCTTACGTTCAATCAAGTTGCAGACGCAAACGGTTACGTAATCTTTATCGACGGCAACGAAATCAAAGGTCTAAACTTCACAACTGAAAACAATATAGTCAGCGCAGATATATCGCAATACGTCAACAAGGTGGGCGACCACTACGTTAGAGTGAAAGCTGTCAACACCAAAAATGACAATATCAAAGATTCTCAGTTTACTCTGATTGGTCATTCGACAACGGAAAAGCTCAACGCTGTCGAAATCGACGACGGCAACGGCAATGGCGGTCTTAAAGCGACAATCAGCGAAGGCATCGACGATGACAACC
>CAMWPK010000043.1 GCA_947176115.1 uncultured Clostridia bacterium | reverse complement strand
GTTCTAGATATTCTTCGTATGTAGTAAGTTTGTCAAAAGTCTTTGTGCCGTTGATTTCAATTATTCTGTTGGCTACAGTCTGCATAAGTTCTTGGTCGTGCGAGGCAAACAACATTCCGCCCTTGAAATTTATCATTCCTTTGTTAAGCGCCGTAATGGCTTCCAAATCGAGGTGATTGGTAGGCTCGTCAAGTATGACGAAGTTACCGCCTTGAAGCATGGCTCTCGCCATCATACATCTGACCTTTTCGCCACCGCTAAGCACGCATGCCTTTTTCTTCGCCTCGTCGCCTGAGAACAACATTCTTCCCAACCAACCGCGCAAATAGCTCTCCGTGTGGTCTTTGACCGCATATTGGTTTATCCATTCTACCAAAGACAGTTCCACTCCGTCAAAGAAATTATCGAAGTTTTGCGGAACGTAGCTCAAAGTGATAGTCTTGCCCCATTTGAAAGTCCCCTTGTCAGCTTTCTCTATACCCATAAGTATGTCGAAAAGCATCGATACGTTAATGGACTTATCAGAAAGGAACGCTACTTTCTCGCCTTTTTGGATAGTAAACGATACGTCCTCAAAGAAGCCTTTTTTCGTCAAGCCCTCAACAGTGAGTATGTCTTTGCCAAGTTCTTGCTCAAAATCAAAGTTGATATAAGGATACTTACGCATTGACGGCTTGATGTCCTCAAGCGTGAGTTTTTCAAGTTCTTTCTTTCTGGACGTCGCCTGACGTGACTTGCTGGCGTTGGCGGAAAACCTTGCGATAAATTCCTGCAACTCCTTGGCTCTCGCTTCGGCCTTTTTGTTGGCTTCTCTCGCCTGCTTAGCAAGCAACTGATTGGTTTCGTACCAAAAATCGTAGTTACCCACGTACATATTGATATGACCGTAGTCCACATCGCAGATGTGCGTACATACCTTGTTGAGGAAGTGACGGTTGTGGGATACGATGATTATCGTATTCTTGAAGTCAAGCAAAAAGTTCTCAAGCCACATTATCGACTTTGCGTCAAGGTTGTTGGTAGGCTCGTCAAGTATGAGAATATCGGGATTGCCAAAAAGCGCTTGCGCAAGCAATATCTTTACTTTTTGTTTGCCGTCGAGTTCGCCCATAAGTTTGTCATGATATTCCTCGCCAAACTTGAGTTCGTTGAGAAGCGACGCCGCTTCGCTCTCGGCTTCCCAACCGCCAAGCTCGGCAAACTCCGTTTCCAATTCCGACGCGAGTATTCCGTCCTCTTCGCTAAAGTCCGCTTTGCAATACAACGCGTCTTTTTGGTCCATTATGTCCACTAGACGCTTGTGCCCCATAAGTACGGTACGCATTACACTGCAATCGTCAAAGTCGTTCTGATTTTGGTTGAGTACGCTTATTCTTTGATTTTTGCCAACGCTGACGCTTCCTCTCGTAGGCTCCAACGCTCCCGACAAAATCTTCAAAAAGGTAGACTTACCCGCGCCATTCGCGCCGATAATTCCATAACAGTTGTTGTCGGTAAACTTGAGGTTGACGTCCTCAAAGAGTTTTCTTCCGCCAAATTGCAAAAATACGTCGTTTACTTGTAACATTATATCTCCTATTCTTACTCGATGAAAGTTACGAGTATTATATAATTATATTCTATTATCCTATCCTTAACTAAAATAAGTGTCAACTTATTTAATATAACTTTGCCGTTAGGCAACATTGTCGCTTTAGTGGCAAGTCTATACGATTATACACAAATCTATATTTGCGCCTAAGCCGTTGAGATAGCAATCGGATTGTCTATTATCATCAACCTCAAATATAAGGCGAATACTTTGGCTTTGTCCCTTCTTGAGTACTCGCTCTTCTACGGTTAGCCCCCAGCCACTGTTCTCGCCTGCATATCCGTTAGTTACGTTTTCGGCGGAGTTGAGATAAAACTTATTGCTTGCCAAAGTGAGTTTCTTCTTGGCTTTTACCTCGATATCCACTACTAGAAAGCGATTGCCCTCTTTTACGCTCACGCCCTCGTAAGTATCGGTGACGTATCTATCGGTGACGTTGAGATAGGCTTGAGAGGTCTCAATAACTTCGCCGAAATGACCGTATACCGTCTTACCGTTATTTTCATTCTTCTGCACGAAATATACGACAAGTATAATTGCCACTACTATCGCAATCGTCACGGCGATAAGACCTATGTTGCGTTTTGCCTTGATACTAAGTCGCATATTATCTCTCCAAAATTCTGTCGCTAATTTCCTGACACTTAGAGTATATCTTCTCTACATCCTCGCCAACAAAATACTCACCCCTCTCAAATCTTATCACGCCGTTTATTACAGTCATAAGCACGTTGGATTTACTTCCTGCGTATACGAGATTTTTCAGCGGATTGTTGATAGGTTGCATATTAGGTTGTCTTAGATCTATCATGACGAAGTCGGCGCTATTGCCAATTTCAATACTCTCCAATCCTTTTAATCCCATTGCCTTAGCGCCGTTTACCGTAGCCATCTTCAACACGGTTTCGCCGTCGATAGCAGTCGGGTCTGAAAGCGTAGCCTTTTGCAATCCCGTAGCAAGGAACATTTCCCTGAACATATCAAGACAGTTGTTGCTAGCAGGTCCGTCAGTGCCTAGCGCTACGTTAAGTCCGCTGTCAATGAGTTTTTTAAGCGGAGCAATACCGCTTGCAAGTTTTAGATTGCTTGCAGGACAACTCGTCACGCTTACGCCCTTATCTTTAAGCGCCTTTATATCGGCGTCGCTTGGATGTACGAAGTGATACGCTATACCGCCGAAGTCGAACAAGCCTTGCTCGGCAAGATATACCGCAGGCGTCTTGCCATGACGCTCAACGCACCCCTCAACTTCGCTCTTGGTTTCGCTCAAATGAGTATATACCGGCATCTTATTTGCCCTAGCAAACTCCGCCAAAGCTCTTATACTCTCCACGCTGTTGGTATATTCCGCATGCAAGCCAAGACGGTAATTTATCAATTCGCCTTTTTTGCTGAGAATATCTATATCCTTTTGCAAGAGTTTATCCAGTCCTTGCAGATTATTGGCTGTCACGCCCTCTAAGATAACGTTGCGAAAACCGCTGTCTACGCAAGCGTCGGCTATGCTCTCTAAGTGGAAATACATATCGCTTGCTACGCTAATACCGCTCGATAAGTATTCCAGTATAGCAAGTCTGGTCAGCCAATAGCAGTCGTCCGGAGTGAGCTTCGCCTCTCTTGGAAAGACTTGTTTGAATAGCCAATCATTCAAAGCCATATCGTCGGCTTGAGAACGCAAGAACGCCATTGGCGAGTGAGCGTGAGCATTCTTGAATGAGGGAATAATTAAATTACCGCCTGCGTTTATCTCTCTGTCCCACGGCAACAATATCAGCGGTGAAACTTCGCCGACGTAACGTATTTTTCCATCCTCAGTCCACATCTCTCCGCCGTCGATATATCTCTCGCCAGTCCATATTCTTGCATTGTATATTCTCAGCATCATTATAGCCTTTCTCCTATTTTGGCTATGCTCTCAAAAATCAAAGTCTTGATTTTGTCGCCGGATATTCTGAAAGCGTCTTCTTCTACCACGTTGTCAAGCCTCTCGTCAGTAACTCCGCAAGCGGGATTTACTACGCACGTCAAGCCAACGACTTTCAGTCCCATATGTCTTGTGGCGATTACTTCAATGGCGGTAGACATACCCACGACGTCCGCGCCAAGTATCTTTGCCATTCTCACTTCGCCAGCCGTCTCAAAATTGGGACCTTGCATTTGTATATATACGCCCTTTTTGAGGTCGATATTATGCTTCTTTGCCACGTCATCGACGATAGCGCCCAACTCTTCGTCGTACGCCTTTGTCATATCAGGAAATCTTACGCCGAGTTCTGCAATATTCTTTCCTATAAGCGGTGACGGTATCATCGATATGTGGTCGGTGATACGCATCAGCGTACCTTTCTCGGGATAGGTAATACCGCCCGATACGTTGGTGGCAAAAAAGACTTTTGCGCCCATAAGTCCTATAAGTCGCGCAGGCAGTACGCACTGTTGAGGAGAATATCCCTCGTAATAGTGAATTCTGCCTTGCATTACCGCGACGGGAACGCCCTTTATGTAGCCAAACAAAAATCTGCCTTTATGTCCTCTTACGGTACTGACGGGCATGCCCTCTATATCGCCGTAATTTACGATTTTTTCCACTTGCATATTCTCAACGACGTCGCCAAGTCCGCTACCCAAAGTCAGCAGAACTTTTGGACTGAATTCGACTTGAGATTTGAGCGAAGCGTACGCTCTATTGAGAATATCTTGCGTATTGTCGTTCATTATTTGAATACCGCTCTTGAACCGGGTTTGATAAGTTCTATCTTGCCCTCTTTGCAAAGCGGGCATTCGTCTGCCTCGTAGGACACTACTTCCATACTGATAAGGTTGACGTATTTTACGCCAAAGTCAACGTTGCCGTTGCTTCTGTCCACAAGCGATGCGACGGCTACTACTTCCGCTCCCATACTTTGCACGAGTTTGACCACTTCCTTAACTGACCCGCCCGTTGTAACTACGTCCTCTACTACGACGACTTTGGTTCCTTTCTCTATTGAAAAACCTCTTCTCAAGGTCATCTCGCCGTTTTCTCTTTCAGCGAAAATGTTGGGCACGCCAAGTTGTCTTGCGACTTCGTAGCCCATGAGTATACCGCCGATTGCGGGAGATACGACAAGGTCTATCTTCTCGCCTGCGAGTTTTTCCGCCAAAGCCTTGCATACGATTTCGCTTTGCTTGGTGTCAATGAAGAGCTTTGCGCTCTGCATATAAGTATCACTGTGTCTGCCCGACGTGAGTTTGAAATGTCCTTTCAAAATAGCTCCCGTCTTTCTGTAGCAATCAAGCGCTTGTTCCTGTGTCAACATAATTTGTCTACCTCTCTTTTTAATTGACTTTTTGTATAAACATTTACTTATTCAATATCAGCGTTCCTACAAGGTCGTTGATATCCATATTATTTTCTTCTACGTAGGTCGCAAGGTCCTTTGCGATATCTCTTGCTCCGTAAGGATTGGTGAAATTATAAGTTCCCACCTGCACGGCTCTAGCTCCGCAAATCATAAATTCAAGTACGTCTGTATAACTCGTTATACCGCCAAGACCAATGATTGGAATCTTGACAGCGTTGAAGCAATCCCACACCATTTTAAGCGCAACGGGTTTTACGCAAGGTCCGCTCATACCGCCGTTGTTGTTGAAAAGTATAGGCTTTCTCGTCTTATAGTTGACAGCCATACCTGACAAAGTATTGATGAGCGAAATCGCGTCTGCTCCGCCTGCTTCAGCCGATTTTGCGTTGTCGGCAATGCAAGCCACGTTGGGTGAAAGTTTGGTTATGATAGGCTTGTTTGGGCAAGCCTTCTTGACGGCTTTAGTCACTCTTTCCACGCTCTCAGGCAAAACGCCGAATGCCATACCGCCCTCTTTTACGTTGGGGCAAGATATGTTGAGTTCTACCATACTTGCGTTGCTGTCGTTGATTTTCTCTGCTATTGCGATATAGTCCTCAAGCGAACTTCCCGCAACGTTGGCAATTACCACGACGTCGCGCTTTGCAAGATACAAATCGTCGCTTTGCAAATACTTGTCCACGCCGGGATTTTGCAAGCCCACGCTATTGAGCATTCCGCCGTAGCTCTCTGCTATTCTCGGAGGCGGATTGCCGAGTTTGGGCTTTATAGTAAGTCCTTTGGTACATATACCGCCAAGTTCTTCAATATTGTAAAATCTATCGTACTCTCTGCCGAAGCCGAACGTTCCGCTTGCGGTGATGATAGGATTCTTGAATTCAACGCCCGCTATATTAACTTTCAAATTGCTCATAGCACTACCTCGCTCAACTTCATCACAGGTCCTTCGATGCATACTCTGACGTAAGTTTCGTCCTCGCCGGCTCTCTTTACCTTGCAATTACATACCAGACAAGCGCCTATTCCGCAACCCATTCTCGCTTCCAGCGACACGACAATCGGCACGTCGAACGGCTCCATCGCTTTCTTAAGGGCTCTAAACATCGGCTCGGGTCCGCAACAAAATATTACGTCAGGCTTAAGCCTAGCCATATCCTCGGCAAGAATATTGGTGACAAAACCGCTCTTTCCGTAACTGCCGTCGTCGGTAGCCACAGTCAACTCTTTGGATACCTTTTTCATCTCTTCTTCAAGGACGACTTTGTCCTTATTGGCAAAGCCGAGATAGGTATAGTATTCTAGGTCGGGATACGTCGTGGGTATAGCCGGCAAAACCGCGCTACCCATACCACCGCCAAGCAATACGACTTTCTTGACGTTCTTATCGGGAGCGTATCCGTTGCCCAACGGCAAAATTACCTGCAACTTTTCGCCTACGCCGTAGCTTGCCAAAATCTTCGTGCCTTCGCCTACTACCGCATAGCACATAGTAATCGTCTTTGCGTTCATATCATAGTCGCAAATGCAGAACGGTCTGCGCAAAACGTGGCTCTTGTCATTGAGTTTAACGTGCGCAAACTGACCGCCCTTGATTGCTTCGGGCATATCTTCAAATTGCAATATCATCTTGTAAATATCTTTTGCGATTTTTTGATTGAGCGTAATTACTCCCGTTCTGTCCTTCAAACTTGCCATTATATACTCTCTCTTATTTGATACATCTTGTAATGTCTTTTTGCATATCTATCGTAGCTTTCAAAGAGGCTTGCTTGTAATCAAGTCCTCTGTACGCGTCTTTCTTATAAGCGCACAAAATTCCTCTGGAGGAATTGACTATACCGCCGATACCGTTCTCAAAACATACCGCAAGGTCCTCGGCTTTTCCGCCCTGCGCGCCGTAACCGGGGATAAGGAAAAATGTATTAGGATGCGCCTTGCGTATGAGTTTTGCCTGCTCCATATGCGTTGCGCCGACTACCGCGCCGATACTGCTATAACCGTACTTGCCTACGAGGTCTTTACCCCAGCCGTCAACTAGCGTAGCCATATTGTCATACAACGTCTTGCCGTTTTCCATAGTCTTGTCTTGCAATTCACCGCTTGTTGGGTTGGACGTCTTTACAAGCACGAAAGCGCCCTTATCGTATTCCTTGCAATCTGCTACGAAAGGCAAAATGCCGTCGCTTCCCAAATAACCGTTTATCGTTATAAAATCGCTCTCAAACGGCGTAACCTTACTGCCGTCAGCCAAAGTCGTTTTGCCAATATATCCCTTGCTGTACGCGCCTGCCGTAGAACCAATGTCGTTACGCTTTATATCGGCAATGACGAAAAGCCCGTTTTCTCTAGCGTACTTAACGGTGTCGCGGAATGCAATCATACCATCTACGCCGTACATCTCGTAGTAAGCCACTTGCACCTTAACTGCGGGTATTACGTCCTTGAGCGTGTCTATCAAGTCGAAATTAAACTTGGTAATCTGCTTTCCCGCTTCCGCCAAGTTGACGCACTTTGCCTTCATATCATCAGGCAAATAATCTATGCAAGTATCCAATCCTATTACGGATGGATTGTCAGTGAGTTTGATTTTGTCAATAAGTCTGTCGATTATCATTTTATCTCCTGCGTGTTAATTTATTTCTTTCAATAATTACGATTTGTATTTAACTTTACCCTCTACTACGGTAACGCAAACTTTGCCCTTTACTTCAAAGCCGTCAAAAGGCGTATTCTTGCCCTTTGACTTAAAGCTCTTGGCGTCTATCTTATACTTCTTGTCAAGGTCAACGAGCGTGATATCGGCAAGTCCGCCAGCCTGCAAGCTACCGCTCTCCAAACCAAGCAACTTAGCAGGCTTTTTACTCATAAGTTCAACCAGCTTGTCCAACGTTATCACTTTGCTGTCTACAAGATAAGTGTACGACAGAGCAAACGCGCTCTCAAGTCCGCTAATGCCGTTGGAAGCCATAGAAAAGTCTACGTTCTTATCTTCATAGTGGTGCGGAGCGTGGTCGGTAGCGATTACGTCTATAGTACCGTCGGCAATGCCTGCCAATATAGCCTGTCTGTCTTTTTCCGTACGCAATGGCGGATTGACCTTTGAATTGGTATTATAGTCAAGTATCAATTCGTCCGTGCCTGCAATATAGTGCGGACAGGTTTCGCAAGATACCTTAACGCCTCTCGCCTTAGCCTCTCTTATAAGCTGAACTCCGCTTGCCGTGCTTACGTGACATATATGCACTTTGGTATCCAACATCTCGGCAAGTATAATTTCTCTTGCTATCATTATGTCTTCGGCGCAAGACGGAATTCCCTTAAGTCCCGCCTTAGTAGCGTTCTCGCCCTCGTTGACAACGCCCTCGTTGATAAGCGACTTTTCTTCGCAGTGCGAACACAGCAAAAGGTCGTAATCTTTGGCGTATTCAAGCGCAAGTCGCATCATTTGCGCGGTCGTAACAGGTTGTCCGTCGTCGCTCATCGCTATTGCGCCGGCTTCTTTCATACTGCCCATTTCCGCCATGGTTTCGCCTTTCAAACCCACGGTGATTGCGCCTATCGGATATACCTTAGCAAGGTCTACCTCTTTTGCCCTATCGACTATATACTTGACGATATATCTATTGTCTGTAACAGGCTTTGTATTGGGCATACAGCACACTGTAGAAAAACCGCCGGCGACGGCAGATAAACTACCGCTTGCTATATCTTCTTTATATTCAAAGCCGGGCTCTCTCAAATGCGTATGCATATCTATGAACGCAGGTAGCGCCGTCAAGCCGTCAGCTTGGATTACCTCGTCGAAATTCCCCTTAATATTCTTGCCGATTTCAGCAATTCTATTGCCCTCAATGGCTACGTCGCATTTATCTTTGCCTACAATACAATTTTTGATAAGTAATGACATATATACTCCTTTGTGTATTTTTTAATCCAACTACTTGGCGCAATATTCCAAAAGCGCCATTCGCGTAGCTACACCGCTCGTCACTTGCTCGTCCTTTAGACACATATCGCTATCCAGTACGTCGCAGTCTATTTCTATACCTCTGTTGGCAGGACCGGGATGCATAACTATTGCGCCTTTATTGCAAAGCGCCATTCTCTCCGCGCTCACGCCGTAGAAGCGATTGTATTCTTCGACGCTTGGGAAAAGTCCTTTTTGTTGACGCTCAAGCTGTATTCTCAAGCCCATTATCACGTCGCTTCCCTCAAAGGCTTCTTTTGCGTTCTTGCAAACTTTGCAAGGCTGATTTTCTATACCCTTCGGCATAAGCGTGTTGGGAGCAAATACCTTGACCTTTGCGCCCATTTTGCTAAGTCCCACTATATTGCTTTGCGCAACTCTAGAATGCTTGACGTCGCCTATTATTGCGACTTCCAAGCCTTTAAGACTACCGAAAGTCTTTTGCATAGTATACATATCGAGTAGCGCTTGCGTAGGATGAGCGTGCATGCCGTCGCCTCCGTTGATTACGCTAGCCTTTACGTGCTTAGCGATAAGCGCGGGCGCTCCCGCTACCGAATGGCGAATGACAATGACGTCGGCTTGCATCTTGTCGAGCGTAACAGCCGTATCTATAAGACTTTCGCCTTTCTTCACGCTTGAACCGCTAGTGGTGATACCCACCGTCTTGGCTCCAAGATATTTTCCTGCAAGTTCGAAAGAACAACGCGTACGAGTTGAATTTTCATAAAAAAGAGTGACCATACTCTTGCCTTTGAGCAAGTCAAGAGTTTTGCTATCGCCCGATATGCTCTTTTCCATAAACTTTGCTCTTTGCAAAAGTTGAGCAATATCCTCGGAACTTACTTGCGCTAACGCTAAAAAATCTCTTTTCATCAAATCTCCTTACACCTATACAGATATATTCTAACA
>CAMWPK010000042.1 GCA_947176115.1 uncultured Clostridia bacterium | reverse complement strand
CGTTCTCGCAATATTTATCATCATTTTCAGTACTTAATTCATTCTTTTCTATTATACCTTTTTCTAAAAGTGCGTTCTCTAAAATAGTTAATCTTTTAATAGCGTTATCCAAAGAAAACAAAAGTATGAGTTCAATTATACTTGAAACACTAAAATATAGCCAAGTCAACCACGATAATATTTTTAATATTACAAGAATTAATATTGTGATTTCCGCAATAAAAAACGCTATTAAAGAGATACAGGCTATTATGTGCACTAAAGTCTTAGAATTTTGAGAATCCTTTTCAGGTAAACTTTCCATAGATGCTCCTTTAATGATATGTAAAAAATTTTATATTTTCAGCAGATTGGTAATTCACGCTCCTAATGTATAGTATTTTAACACATTTTTATAGTTAATGCAAACAATATGAAGTTTATAAAATGGCGCTGTGCGAGTAATAATTAGAGCAATTATGATTGACACACGCTACAATCGATTGTATACTAAATTAAAGTAAATAATGACAGTTCGTTTGCGCCATCCTGTCTTAAAACAAAACCAGGGCATTTAGTAAAATTTTACTTAAGTATTTTTTTATAAATGTTGCGCGGTTTCCCGATTACTTTATTGCGCAGATTGGACAAAGAGGTGCGAAGCCATGTATTTTCTAAAAACAAAAGCGTCTTTTGACAGCGCGCATTTTTTGCATGCATATAGTGGGAAATGCGCCAATTTGCATGGCCATCATTGGGTAATCGAGGCGGAATTTTCAGGCGAGCATTTGCAAGATAGCGGAGAGTGTAGAGGAATGCTTTTAGATTTTAGCAATTTGAAAAAGTCTGTTCGCAATCTTGCCGAAGACTTCGACCATGCGCTGATTTATGAAAAAAATTCGCTCAAACCTAGCACCGAATCTGCGCTTTTATCAGAAGACTTCAAATTGATTACGGTAGAATTTCGTCCTACGGCGGAAAATTTTGCCCGCCATTTTTATGAGAAACTATTAGATAAAGGTCTGCCTATACATAGGGTGACAGTTTATGAAACGCCTGACAACTGCGCTTCTTACGAGGTGTAATTATGCAGAACTTGTCAGTTGCAGAGAAATTTGTCAGTATTAACGGCGAAGGAAGACGCGTAGGTGAGCTTGCGGTTTTTTTGCGTTTTAGTAAATGCAATTTGCAATGCAGTTTTTGCGATACGCGCTGGGCGAACTCCGACGATTTGGTTGCGCAGGAAATGTCAGTGAAAGAACTTGCCGATTACGTCATATCTACTGGTATACAAAACGTTACTCTTACGGGCGGAGAACCGCTTTTGCAAAAAAGTATTGGGCTTTTGATTTCGCAGTTGATTTCGCTTGGTCTAAATATAGAGGTCGAAACCAACGGGAGTGTGCCGTTGAAGCAGTTTTTACCATTTCTTTCGGATATTAGCGTCACTATGGACTATAAACTTCCCGGAAGCGGTATGGAAAAATATATGTATTTGGAGAATTTCTCTTATCTGAAAGCAACGGATACTGTAAAATTCGTCGCAGGTGATTTTATAGATTTAACTCGCGCAGAAGAGATTATTCGTACATTTGATCTTACTTCTCGCTGTTGCGTTTACTTCAGCCCGGTATTTGGGAAAATTCATCCTGAAGAGATAGTGTCGTTTATGAAGGAGCATACGCTGAATAAGGTTAGGTTGCAGTTGCAATTACACAAATATATATGGAATCCGGAGAAACGAGGCGTATGATGAAATCTTATTTTTCGGAGGTTAATAAATGAAAGCGTTAGTTCTTTTCAGCGGAGGAGTAGATAGTACGACCTGCCTTGGTTTGGCGATTGAAAAATACGGGGCGTCGGAGGTCATTGCGCTTTCCGTATTTTACGGTCAAACTCATAATAAAGAACTTGAGGCGGCGAAAAAAATTGCAAAATATTACGGCGTCGAGCTTAAACAACTTGATCTTGCGCTAATTTTTGCAGATTCCAATTGCGCGCTTCTCTCAGGTTCTTCTAATGAAATACCTAAAGAGAGTTATGCGGAACAATTAGCGCATACGGACGGTAAGCCTGTATCTACGTACGTTCCTTTCCGCAACGGACTCTTTCTTGCGTCTGCGACAAGTATTGCGCTATCGCGCGGATGCGAGGTAATTTATTACGGAGCGCACAGCGACGACGCGGTCGGCAATGCTTATCCTGATTGTAGCGATGCATTCAATGACGCTATGAATAGAGCGATTTATTTAGGAAGCGGAGAGCAATTGCGGATTGAAGCGCCGTTTGTTAGAATGAACAAAGCGCAGATTATTCAAAAAGGACTTGCGCTCAAAGTCCCCTATGAACTGACGTGGAGTTGTTACGTGGGAGGCGATACGCCGTGCGGAGTTTGCGGTACGTGTCGCGATCGCGCTACGGCGTTTGCAAAGAATGGAATAAAAGACCCTGCAATGGAGGTAAAGAAAGTATGAATGGAAGAAATGATAGCGAAAAAGGTAATATAACTTTGCTTGGAAAACAAAACACGCAATATGCGTCTAACTATTCGCCTAATGTTTTGGAAACTTTTCCCAACAAACATCCGGAGCGCGACTATTTTGTAAAGTTTAATTGTCCTGAATTTACTAGTTTGTGTCCGATTACAGGTCAACCGGATTTTGCAACGTTGTATATATCCTATGTTCCTGACAAACTTATGGTTGAGAGCAAGTCGTTAAAGTTATATTTATTTAGTTTTAGGAATCACGGAGATTTTCATGAGGACTGCGTAAATATAATTATGAATGACTTGATAGCTCTTATGTCGCCCAATTATATCGAGGTGTGGGGAAAGTTCCTGCCACGCGGGGGAATATCCATTGACCCTTACTGCAATTACGGCAAACCGGGAACTAAGTGGGAAAAAGTTGCGTGGGAACGTCTTTCCCATCATGACCTCAATCCGGAAACTGTCAACAATAGATAGAGTATTCATTCGTTTTACAGACTTTCATATACAAACCGCCGACAGCTTGGCGGAGTAGTTGTATTCTAAAATGAATACTTATAATCTATTTTTATCGCCCCATTCGCACATGCCGTCTAATATTGGCATTAAAGACTTTCCGATTTTAGTTATTTATCGCAATTGAATTGAGGAAAATATTCGCAATTAAACACTCCGTTTTCATTGTAGTAAAATTTGTGACCGTACCAATCATATACGACTACAAAATCTTCGTGTAATTCAAAGTCATTTTTCACTTTAATATTGGCAAATATATCAATACTGCTTGCGTTCCACAATACGTTGAAATTTTTATCCAAAAAATAATTTACTCCTTCGCAGTGAACAAAATATCCTGATTTGAATTTACAGAAATTGCGTATACCCCAACAATCATCGAATTCTATTACGCGAGCAAGTTTGTTTTGCTTCAAATCGACAATTACAAGGTTTTCATACAAGGCAATAAGCAACATATCGTTTTCTATGTAGACTCTATGCGCATCTAGCGCTATAATGTATGATACAACGTTGTAAACTCTATTGTATTGACCGGATAACGTTATTTGAGATACTATGTGAATGTCAAAGCCGTCCTCAACAAAGATAACATTTGAAAGAGTAGATAGGTCAACAGATGAATTTATATCGTCTTTTATTATTTGTATATTGATTTTGGTTGTCTGCATATATTAATTAAATCATTTCACCGTCAAAAAAGTCAATACAATTTCCATATTTCGAATCAATTGGCTGAATTCCTAATTTATTCACAATCTATTTTTATCGCCCCATTCGCACATATCGTCTAGTATTGGCATTAAAGACTTTCCGCGTTCAGATAGACTGTATTCGACTTTCGGCGGAATTTGCGGATATACCTTGCGAATAATAAGCCCGTCGTTTTCTAATTCTTTAAGCGATAAACTTAAAGTCTTATAAGATATGCCTTTTATATATCTTTGCAACTCATTATACCTAACGACTGTAAATTCCATTAACGTATAGAGTATTGTCATTTTATATTTTCCGCTAATCAGCGACAACGTATAACTAAATCCGGTATCACATAATCTTTCAGAAGAAATACATCTTGTTTTCTCGTTTTCCATTGCAACCGCCTTTTACACTATACTTTTTGTTAGTATCGCACTTTATTGTGCGTACTTGACAAAATAATAATACAACAATAAAATAAATATGTCAATGCTGTTCAACTCAAAATAAAGTATGGAACAGTCAAATTGCGGAAGCATATAACCAAAATTCCAACACAATTAAAAAATAAGGAGATATTACATAATGGGTAAAAAAATTGTAGTTATCACGGGCAGTCCGAGAAAGATGGGAAATAGTTTTGCTATGACAAACGCTTTTATTAAATCAGCGCAAGATAAAGGTCATTCCATAGTAAGATTTGACTCCGCTATGCAAAAAGTAGGCGGTTGTCGCGCTTGCGAAACTTGTTTTAAGACAGGTAAAGCGTGTTCATTCGACGACGATTTTAATATTATAGCCCCCGAAATTGAAAAGGCAGACGTCGTCGTATTTACAACGCCTGTATATTGGTATTCGTTTCCTGCGCAAATTAAGGGCGTAATCGACAGACTATTTTCATTTTGCGTTGCCGGTAAAGATATTGCGGGCAAGCAATGCGCGCTTATAGCGTGCTGTGAAGAAGATGATATATCTGTTATGGACGGTGTCCGTATTCCCTATGAAAGAAGCATTGCTCTATTAAAATGGAAATCTATCGGCGAAGTGCTTGTTCCCAACGTATTGAACGTAGGCGATATAGATAAAACGGACGGCCGTCAACAAGCCACCGCGCTTGCAGAAAAAATATAAATATAATTTGTCGCTGGCCATTGATATAACGAACGACGTATTTAGAGAACAAAATCAAACTAGATTGAAAGTGAATCGATTTAGGTTGTTGATGGTGGTCCAGTCCATAGGCAGGACTTGCGACCTGGTGGGCAATATAGGATTCGTAAGGAGCGAAGCGACGGAATAGCGAGCAAGCGGATAGCGTCTTGTGCGAGCGTCACAAATTCGGACTGTCCTAATACTGCAAACAAAAGCAAGTCCGCCAAATTCGGGAATAACAAAAAGAGAGCAGTTGGCTCTCTTTTATATTCCCGTCCATAGGAGGACTTGCGGTATGGTGGGCAATATAGGATTCGAACCTATGACTTTCTCCACGTCAAGAAGACACTCTCCCTCTGAGTTAATTGCCCATATATTTAGTTAAGCGTAGTTATTATACATGCGCGGATAGGGGAATGTCAAGCATTTGAAAAACGGTAAAATATTTGATAGATTTTTCTGCGATGCGTAATATGGATGTTCAAATTGAGCGGATCTAATTTGTTTGAAATATAAATTAAGGGGATAAATGTTTGATAAAAAATTAACAATATATAATAAGATAAAATTCTATAATCACGTTATTATAAATTTTTACGAAAAAAAATCGAAAAAAAATTTTTTTAATTATTCCAAAATGCTTATTGAAGGTGTAAAATATACTAGCAAGAAAGTCTGACATTAGTTGGGAAGTAATAAAGTCATGCGAATAAGGGCGCGCGACTTTATGGGCAGACTTGAGTATTAAGATAGGTGATAGAGTTATGAGAAAATCGAGAAAATTTATTTTAGCAATTTTAATTGTTTTAACGATTGTTATGGCGATGAGCGCTTTTGTTGCTTGCAAAAAGGAAAACGCGCCAAACACTCCCAATACTCCTAACACACCTAATACGCCAAGTTTGCCATCGGGCGAGCCAAATACGCCTATTATTCCGGACACATCGGTTACGTTAACCTTTTTCAGTAATAACGAGGAAGTTGCTACTAAAATCGATATTGATAAGGCAAAAGAGATTTTGGCAAGTCAGCCTACGCGCGAAGGATATGAATTCAAAGGCTGGTATCTTGACAAGGATACTTGGCAAAAGGAAGTCACAAGCTCTAACGTTGAGGAAACAGTTAAGGACGACGTCAACGTATACGCTTATTGGATTGAGGTAATAGACAAGATAACGGTACGATTCCTCGATTATACGGGAGCGGAGTTGCTTAAAAAAGATTACGAGCGTAGCGATGACCAGCTTGAAAAAGATTTGGCGAGTTTGCGTCCTTCAAATTATGAAGACGAACAATATGAATATATTTTTGACAAATGGGAATGCGACGTGTCGGATAATTCGAAAGATTCATACGTTGCTACGCCTATTTACACGAGCGAATTGAGAATTTTCGAGGTTAATTTCTACGTTGAGGGCAAGTTGTATTATACCGACTTCGTCAGATACGGCGACGATGCTGATTTGAGCAAAGTGGGAATTCCGACTAAGCCTTTAGACGACGTATTCAAATATGAGTTTATAGGTTGGGTAGGCAATCTTGAGAATATAACGCAAAATACCAACGTATCTGCAAAATTTGATGAGATTTACGTAGTGGTATATACAGTCGTATTTACCAACTGGGAGGGTTCTGTGCTTGAAACCGTCAAAGTAGAGAGCGGAGAGCCGGCAGTATACAGCAAAGAAGTTCCTACGCGTGAGCAAAACGAGATGTATACATATGAGTTTGCAGGTTGGACGACAAGTAATGACGACGCTGATTTGGAAAACGTTACGTGCAACTTTGTTGCGACTGCAAATTATAATGAAGTCATAAGGACTTATACTATTACCTTTACGGACGACGACGATAACGTGATAAGCACGCTTTTGGACGTTCCTTACGGCACTGACTTAAGGGCTTCGTCTGCGTTCAGCATTCCGTCTAACGAAGACGCGTATATGGAATCTACGCCGAAATACGATTACACCTTTATTGATTGGGATCAATACCTAAACCGCGTGTATAGCGATATGACGGTAAAAGGTATTTATAAAAAGACGATAAGAAGATATATAGTACAATTTATCAACAACGGTAGTGTTATTTCTACGCAAGAAGTGGAGTATGACCAATATCCAACTTTGCCGGCAATCAATATTTTCAACGGTTTGAAGAACGAAACAGTTAAATGGAATTTCCAGTTCTTTGGCTGGCAAGTACTTGACGTAGATACCACCGTAGAGGGCGGTGAGGGCGATATAGACGCCGATGACGGAACGGACTACAGATATACCGTGGAAAGTACTGAAGGTTTGGAGGGACTAAACCCTGAAAACATTCAAGTTCACGGCGTAATTACTTATACTGCAGTATATTCCAGAACTATTCAGCAATACGTTGTCAAATTCTTCAATGAAGAAAACGATGCGGAAACTTTGAAAGAAATTACCGTACCTTGGGGCACGAATATATTGACGAGCGAAATAGAGGATTATCAAGCCCCTACGCCGTTTAAGCAATCAGTTCCTAAGTGGGATTATGAATTCACTAATTGGAGCAGAGATTTGACTAAGATTGAAGCAAATATCAGCGTATATGCGAATTATTTAGCTCATATTAGATCTTATTTAGTAACCTTCTTCAACGACGGAGTACAGTATGGCGAGCCTTATATGGCTGAGTACGATAGCGTAGTGATTATGCCGGAAATCAATCCGACGAAGTTGTCTACTATGGAATACGACTTTGAATTTGCCGGATGGGATAAATTGAATGACTACGTAATACAAGGCGAAACTGAAATTAACGCAACCTATAAAGACAATATTAGGTCATACGTTGTGACGCTGTTCAACTTGGCTACTCGTGAGCTTATTTCAACGGGAGAGTTCAATTACGGCACTAAGATTACCACCAAGATAAACTTCAACGGCTATGACTTTGACTCTTGGTATAGAGATCCCGATTGCAATACCGTATTTAATCAAGAGGAAGAATTTGTAGACGGACCTATGATGCTCTTTGGTAATATCGTAATGAAGGGCTTGTTGTTCAATGACAACAATGAGATTATCGGATACGACGGAGTAGAGGACGCTTTAACCAATCTTATTATTCCTATGGCGGCTAATGGAAGAAAGGTTAGTACAATCAAGGAAAAAGCTCTAGCGTCGTCAAACGTGAAGTCAAATTCAATAGGAAGTATATATATTCCAAGTACTATTACAAAGGTTGAGGCGTATGCATTCTCCGGACTTGTCCTTACGGAAACGGGCGGACTTTACGTTCAAGCCAATAAAGCAACGGGGTCGTTAACCAGACCTTCCGGTTGGGCAGAGTACTGGAACAGAGATTCATTGTGGGTTTATAATGAGGGAAATAGACCAGTAACTTACGGCGTAAACGGCATTTATTCTGTTGATAATTTCCAGTATATGGCGTTCTCAAGCGGAGTTGCTTACGTAGATAAGTTTATTAACAATTCTGTTTCGACAGCTTATATTCCAGGCAACGTAACAGTTGAGATACCTTCATTTACTGTGGATACTTGGGTAGACGAGGGCAAGACGGAAGAGCAGAGATTGATTTACGATACTGAGTATAGCGAGGTGACTTACAACGTTACTCAAATCGCAGTGTCGGCATTTGAAGGTTGCGGAAATCTTGGCACCATATTCGTACCTAGCACTATAGATAAGGTAAACAACTACGCATTCAGCGGACTTACGGCGTCTATCTATATAGCTAAGACGGAACCTGGCACATTGCAAACAGCCGTAACTAAATACGGTTGGAGCATAAATTGGAACAACCATCGTAGCGGACAGAGCGGTGAATTGAATATCGTTTGGAACGTAATCGGTATGGATAGCGTAGGCGAATACAGATATATTTTCAGGACGGGTAACGTTGCGACTGCGGCTGAGTATTTAGGTAGCACTGCGAAGACGAGCCTTGACGTACCTGGAAGTGTTACGTACAGGGACGAGGACTACGTCGTTGATGAAATAGCGGGCGAGTTGTTCTCAAATATGTCCGCGCTCAACACCGTCACGATAGGCGAAGGCGTCAAGAAGTTGGGTAGCAAGTTATTCTATATGGATATATTACTCAAGACCGTTAACTTGCCTTCGACGCTAACGGAAATCGGCGGTCAAGCGTTTATGGCTTGTATGTCTCTTAATCAAATCTATATACCTGCAAGCGTATCTAAGATTGGCTCGTTGGCATTTATCGGTATTGATAATTTGACAATTTACTGCGGAAATACTAAGACGCTTATAGGAACTGCGCCTACGGGATACGCAGTTGGTTGGAATACCAAGATAGGCTTTGGAGATATAGGCGACCTCGATATGTCGAGTATATGGAAGAGTATTACGACTATAGTGAGCAAGTTCACGCAGACGCACGAAGTAATTTGGAACGTAGCCGGCTTGCCACAAGTCGATAAGTCAGGTACTGCATTGCCGGGCGAGTACACCTACTTGCTCTACAATGACGGACACGCTGAGTTGATAGCTTCCAACGTTCCTGTCGGTTCGTTGAACACAAGCTACACGATACCCGAGGTTATTACCTACAACGGCGTAGATTATAAAGTGACGACTATTACAGCTACGGCTATTGCGGGCAATACGAGAATTAAAGAGTTGATTATCCCGACTTCAGTTACGACTATTCCGTCGGGCGCATTTGAGGGCTGTAGCAGTCTGATAATTAAGACGGCTCATACAAGTAAGCCGAGCGGTTGGGACAACAACTTCAACGTAAACGGCGACGGAGTGGTGCAAGTACAATGGAGCTATGGAGTGTCAGCCTCAACTGAAGAAGTAGCGTAAAATCACAATTTTATGTGAATAAACGAGCAAGCTGTATGGCTTGCTCGTTTTGCTATATTTAAGCGGTAGAGATTTCTCCACTGCGGTCGAAATGACATTGATAGAGATTTCTCGACTACGCTTGAAATGACACATTAATAGCATAATTGTAAATTAAAAAAAAGTTATTTATCGCTAACTTTTTCTTGACAAATAATTTTTTGCATATTAAAATATACTCGAATGAGTTAGTTGAGGCTAATAATCTGCTAATTTTTATGTTGTTTGTGTTAAAAGTTAG
>CAMWPK010000041.1 GCA_947176115.1 uncultured Clostridia bacterium | reverse complement strand
GAGCCGGCAAAGACAACGGCGACAGCGAAGAAAGCTGAACCGGCAAAGACAAAAGCGTTTGCTGATAGAAAGGCAAAGACACCGACGAGTGAAGTCGGCGCTACGTTGGTTGCTGACACCAAGCCTAAAAAAGTAATGGCAAAAGTTGACGTAAAACCAAAGAAAGCTACCGGTGGCGCCGGAGAAGCAACTATTGCCGAGCCAAATTTGAAAAAAATAATACTCATTGTAGTATCAGTACTTTTAGTATTCTTGACAATTTTGATACTCGTATTGAGTCTTAGGGCTTGTGGCGCCAACAAGACTCCTTACGTCAATGCATACAAGAATGTGACTCAAGTAGGTATGTCTTCGGAAGTAATTGGCAAGGTCGATAGATTCAAACCTGTTGAGGGCGTAACCGACGGCGGACTCGTCAACAACGGTACGATATCTAATTATCCAAAATGGGGATATACCACCTCTTACACTGAAGCTCAAAAGAACGCTATACTCGCTGAGAATAGGTCCTTGTGTGGCAGACTTACCACCAACACGGGTGGCGTGTACACTTATATGGATGAGAATGGATATATCTTCGATGGTACCAGATCCGATCCGCTACCGCTGTACGACGCCAGTGGCAAACAAAGACAACTTTATCAGCACACGGGTTCCGTAGGCTTATATATGGGCAACGTTTCCGACGATGAACAAGCCGTAGTCAAGTCTTTTACTTTTAGAAAGAGGTCGTACAGTAGCTATTACGACGCAACGGGGCTATACGCTCCTGCGGGCGAGCTTATCAAGATACAGCTTACAGACGAGGATATGACGAATACCGGCGGTATAATAATACATATCGGGCAAGCTCTATACAACGGACAGTGTAACAACATCTGGTCAGCGCGTAACTTCAACCGTATGCCCATTATCTTGAATACTATGGCGGTAACAAAGGATACTGCCGAGTACGATGAGGAGACGGGACTTTGGACGGCTTATGTAGGTTCTTTTGTAGGCGGACCTATCTATGTTAGAGATGAGAATTGCATCTTCAACGTTACCATTTCGGGTGGCGTGAACTACGCTCACTTTATTCTTGGCGTAACCACTGAGGATGAGTACAACGAGTACGCAAAGTCTTCCGCGCCTTATTTTGACTTGGAAGTATGGGACAGTGGCGTACTTCACTCGGGTCCTATGGCGTACGCTAAGAACTTCAGCTACGACGAATTATACAAGGCGGCAGTACTTTGGGAAAAGATATCGCTTGTAAGCTCGAGGGTAGTCAACCAAGGTGTCGTATTCATATACGATTGCTTTGTTGCGGCTGGCGCGGCGGTAGCATTCCCGGGACGACGCTCCGTCAACTGTCCCGGCGGTTGGATGACGAGTTCGCTTAATTACGCATCTATAGTAGCTTCGGGTTCTTGGGGTAATTTCCACGAGTACCATCACAACTTCCAAACTTATGGCGTAGGTTACACCGGCGAGGTCACCAACAACGGACTCAACCTTGTATCGTATAGCTTGTTCACCAAGATATCCTCGGCGAGGGGCGTATCGAACTATGGCGCAGCGGGTCTGTCCGGTTGGAATACCTACACCTGCGCGACTTGGGCTTTGGCAAGAGTAAACGCGGGACAGATTAGTTCTACCAACGGTCTGGCTGTATACTCCACAATGTTGCACAACTTTGGTCAAGACGCTTACATTACTTGTACGGGCGCAAACGGTACCAATTGGTTTACCAAATGGTCTAACTACACGCATCAAGATTTCTCATACTTTGCGTCGATGATAACTCCTTATACGGGTTCTCTTGTAGCAACTACAAGTAACGATTATCCGCTGTTTGTACCGGTATCAAGCGTATATCAGACGGGTAGAAGATACTACGTCGATGGCGTGGACAAGGAGTTCCAGTCCATGCAACCGTACGTCATTCCTTACGGCGAAGACTTCACCGTTGACCTCAGACCGTATACCGAAGACGGCGGACAATACCAATACGGCAGTATCATAATAGGCAAGGATTTCTCCTATAAGATTAAGAGCGTCAAGACGGACAAGGGCTTCAACGGAACGCTCACTAAGACGGATGAAGAAGACGTATATACCTTCAAGCCAAATAAGGAAATGCTCTCAGGTAAAATCTACGTTACTTTGGAGATTACGCAGAACGCTAACTCAACTTTCTCGACGAGTAAGACGGTAGACGACGTAGAGTTGGTATTGCAGTTCGAACAGTCGCACGAGAGCAAGAAGATGACACTCGAGAGAACTACATACGAGTACGGAGCGGATGCGGGCTATACTGACGCCGTTGAGGCTTACAATAAGAACTTTGCGGGATATTCCGATATGGTTAATCGTGATCATGCCAACCCGACGCAGAATGCCAACACTGATATTTGGTACATTCCGCCGTCGAATTTAACTAAATTCCCCAACGCTCTTGATTGGCAAACGATAGACGCTACCACCAATAAAATCGACGTCATTGACGGCAAGTTGTACTTTGCCGAGGACGGCATCTACCGAATATACTTGCGAGGCAGAGTAAATTGCGCCCTGTACTATTCTATGGACGGCAAGAACTACGCCTTGGGCGCAACGGTTAAGTCGGGTCGTAACAGTAGCTTCTATACGACTGATCCTGAGACGTACTTCGACGTACAGTTCGTCACTAAAGAAGACGGATCGTCGTATACTATGACCGTATATCAAGATTACTCTTCTTCTAAGACGGGTACGTCAATGGAATTGACTGGCGATAGATGGTTGTATATCAAGGAAGTACTCATCACCAAGATGTACGGCGGTACGGCAAGTTATATCGGCGTGGGTACGGCGCAGTGGGAAGAAGAAGTATATACGATGAAATATTTCGATAGCAACGGAAATGAAGTCACTGACTTTGAAGGAGTAGACACGTCTACGTTGACGATAAAGTATTACAATTCAAGAGGTAACGAAGTCAGCGAGAGTCAAGCTAATAGCCACAATTTGAATGCGCCTACGTCTGCAAGTTACGCCAACGCATATAGAAAGGACTATGAGTTCCAGAAGGAATTCACTAGCAACTACTATTATACGAGAAGCTACAATTACAATTACGTAGGCAATCCCGTCTACGTGCTGGACGGCAAGACCATCACGGATACTCCTGATTGTAACTATGCGCCATGGACTGTAGGCGAACACGCTTTGAATAATCTCTTTGACGGAGATTTAGAGAGCGTAATTCACTTCAGCAGTGCATGGGGAGTATCTGAAAATAAACCTGCTATACTTGCGTTTGATATCGGCGAAGCGGTAAAGGCTAATTCGATGATACTATATACCAACAATACAGCCAACGGTAACTCTAAAGGCTTCCCGAGTAATTTCACTTTGGAAGGCAGTCTTGACGGCGTAAATTACTTTGAAATGGGTAAATGGACGGGGATTAAACAACCTAGTATTAGCATAGAACTGACGTTCAATGATAATAAGACTTATGATTTTAGATACTTTAGACTGACGGTTACGAGTTCTAACAACGGCAGAGTGAGTTTGGCGGAACTTAGATTCGCCAATACGCTTCGCCTAACGGGTAATGGAAACAACCACTTCTCGCTAGACAGCGATATGTTTACCTTGACGGGCAAATGGACTACGAAGAGTACGTTCTCGTGCTTTGGTCACGTCTTTGTTGGTCAAAAGAATTCGCAAGCAACCTTCTCATTTGAGGGTACGAGATTGATGATTCTCTCCTCAAGTAGCTATGGTAGAAACTTTGAAGTTTACATAGACGGTAAGAAAGTTTCGTCAGCGCCTTATGATAACGTCACTACGCCGTATATCATAAGTTATCTATCTCCAAAACTCTCCAACGGTAAGCATACCGTAAAAATCAAGTGTACGGGGCAAGCCAATATAGACTCAATTGTCACTTACACTGAGAAAGACTAGGGGAGTTCAAAGATTGTCATTTTGAGCGTAGTCGAGAAATCTCAACCGTAACTAAAGGCGATATGCAATTCAGCATATCGCCTTTATATAACTTCTAAAAGGAAATACATCTCGACTACGCTCAACACATGCGTAACTAACTTGCGAGCGAAGTGGAGTAATCTCAACCGATTAATTAAATTTGTAAGTTCTTCAAATACTTCTTAAGTCCGTCTTTGAGTTTTTCATCTCTTAGACCGTATTCGATAGTAGCTTGGATATATCCCAGTTTATCGCCCACGTCGTAGCGTCTGCCTTCAAAGGTATATGCGTACGCGCCTGTGGAATCGGCAATAGTCTGAATTGCGTCGGTAAGACATACTTCGCCGTTTGCCATGGCGGGTGTGCGTTTGATTATATCAAAAATATCTGGGGTTAGTATATATCTGCCGATACTTGCAAGAGTTGAGGGAAGTTCGTCAATCTTTGGTTTTTCTACAAGGCGAATTACTTCGGTATACTTGCCTTTAGTTGCTCCAGGCTTAACGATACCGTACTTACTTGCTTCTTCTTTCGGCACTTCTTGACAGCCGAGAATAATTTTGCCGGTCGTTTCGTACGCGTCAATAAGCTGTTTAAGGCAAGGCTTTTGCGGATTGTAGATAATATCGTCGCCGTAGAGTACGGCAAAAGGCTCGTTGCCCACAAAGGCTTCGGCTTCAAGTACTGCCATACCGCTACCGTTCATTTCCTTTTGGCGGACGTAGTATATATGCGCCATTTTGGAAATATCTCTAACTTGTTTGAGATACTCGTCTTTTTTGGTGCGTATAAGTAATTGTTCAAGCTCGACGGATATATCAAAGTGGTCTTCGATACATTTTTTGTTTTTGCCAAGAATTATCAATATTTCGGTTATACCGCTTTTTACAGCCTCTTCCACAACGTACTGCAGGGTAGGAGTATCGACTATCGGCAACATCTCTTTAGGTATCGCCTTAGTAACAGGCAAAAATCTCGTACCAAATCCCGCAGCCGGTATCACGGCTTTTTTTATCATAACGCCTCTCATTAAGTTCGTACGGTAACATTGCTACTAATTTACGCGCTAAGTTCGTCTACGCATTTTGACGTATACAGTACGCCTGTGATACGTATCCTCCTTATCACGCAAATTATTTACGCAATTTTGCTCGTACTCACTTAACTCAAGGCTCTAAAGGTTTTGAGTCTTTGCTAAGGACATACGGCAACCTTGCTACTTGCTATTTGTTGTCATACAAACTGTAATTGTATTTTTTATCTATTATATACTATTTATCTATATAAATCAATGTTTACACAATTTTTTCTATTTTTTTTGCATAAAAGGTATTGACAAGGTCAAAAATAGTGGTATAATAAAACAAAGGTCAAAGAAAGTCAAACATAAAAGGAGGTGTTCGGTGGCGAACTTATCAGACGAGATTGAGCAGTTTATACTTTCGATATTCACAGACGATGACAGACTGAAGTTGTCAAGAAATGACTTAGCGCATTATTTTTCCGTTGCGCCAAGTCAGATAAATTACGTGCTATCGACAAGATTTAATCTTGATAAGGGCTACGTCATCGAATCGAAAAGGGGCGGTGGCGGTTTTATCACAATCGTCAGAATAAATGAAAACAAGCAAGATACGCTCTCTACAATATTGCAAGACCTTGACGGCATTGAGGCGCTTTCTTTCAACAGGGCAAACTGCTTCCTGCAGAGGCTTGAGAGAGAGGAGATAATCACCGACAAGGAATGCGATATAATCAGGAGCGCGATAAGCGACAAGGCGCTTAGCGTCATTACCAACAGCGCGACGGCGCGTAAGAACGTATTCAAAGAAATTATGATAGGATTGATTAGGAGGTAGTTTATGCTTTGTCAACTTTGCAGACGAAGATCTGCAGAAGTTATTGTCAAGACGGACGAGGGAAGCGCTGAGCTTTGCGAAACGTGTTATAAAAGATATAGGTTGCTTGAGACGATGGGCGAGATAGATGGACTTATGGACTATTTTTATATGTACGACGAGTTCAATCCTCTTTCGGCGTATATCGTACGCAATACCGAGATTATTTGTCCTTCTTGCGGTATGAGTATGAGCAGGTTGACAAAGGAGTATAAATTCGGCTGTTCTAAGTGCTACGATTTCTTTTCCGAGAAAGCCAATGAGTATTTTGCTGAGCTAGGCGGTCAAGAATATAAGGGGAGATACTTTGGTTACGAGAACAAAAAGAGAGCAAGACGTCTGTCAGAGATGACAGCGGATGATTTGCCGTTTTTGATGAAGAAAATGCAGGAAGCGAGAGATAACGGACAGGTATCGCGCGCCGAAGCCATTGACAGACGTATTCGACAAATCAAAGGAGGCAAGCAATGAATATTCAAGACATTGTCGTATCAAGTAGAATAAGATTTGCCCGCAACGTCAATTCTTTGCCTTTTCCTCACCTACTCAAGGGTGACGAGCCTAAGTTGCAAGAATTTTTGAACATTGTTCAAAGCGTGTGCGCGTCCAAGTTTGACGGCGATTTGTTTACTGTCAACAATATTCTGATTGGCGGTAAAGTGCGAGAAGGAGTAGACGACTACATACTCAATATGCTAATTGAAAATCATTTGATTAGTCCTGCGCTTGGCAGAAGTGAGTTGGGCGGAGCAATAATTAGCAAGGATAAGAGTATATCAATTATGTTCAACGAGGAGGATCACTTGCGCGAGCAGTGCATACTCGACGGATTTAGGCTTAAAGAAGCCTACGAAAGACTTTTGGAAGTAGACTTGGCTTTGCACGATAGATTGGACATAGCTTACAAAAAAGGTCTTGGACATCTTACGGCTTGCCCTACCAATCTTGGCGCGGGTATGAGAGCATCGGTAATGATGTTTTTGCCGGCGTTGGAACTTTGCGGGGACTTAAGACGGCTTATCAAAAAGTACGCAAGCGAGGACGTGACGATTAGAGGCGTTTACGGCGAGGGTAGCGAAGCCAAAGGTTTTATGTATCAAATTTCCAACCAATCGGCAGTAGGTTGGAGCGAAAGCCAAATTATAGACAAAATGGAGAGCATAGTCAAAGAGCTTTGCCGATTTGAAGAACAGGCAAGGAGAGCTATATGGGATAGAAAGGGCGTGGATTTAGAGGACCAGATTATGCGCGCGTACGGCACCTTGCTTTTTGCGAGAGTACTAGGCTCCGATGAGTTTATGATAAATATCGCCAGCGTCAAGTTGGGAGTGGGATACGGATTGCTTAATTTGGATATTCCCGCTATCAATAGGCTTATCCCCAAAGTTTTGCCCTATACGCTGTCAGTCAATGCAGGCAAAGCGCTATCGCCCCACGAGAGAGATATCCTTAGGGCTAAGATAGTAAGAGATACGTTGTTGGAAGTGAAGAGGTAAAAAGTAATAGATAAGAAATAAGAGATAAGAGATAAAAATTAAAAGTGAAAAGTGAAGAGGGAAGAGGGAATAAGTAATAGATAATAGATAAGAAATTCAGATATATATCAGATATTAAGAATATTATAACAGTTAGTAAGCGAATATAGGAGAGTAGATATGGAAAGATTTGATGAAGAATGTAACAAAATCATTGAGACGGCAGAAATACTTGCCGTTAAGTCGGGCGGATTATTGGGGACGGAGCAGTTGCTCTGCGCCTTCACTTATCACGAAAGTTGTCTGGCGACAAAGATATTGGCAAGACACGGCTTTGATAAGAGTATCGTCAACGAGTTTTTGCAATTCGACGGTATGACGCATACTACGTGTAAATATACGCAAAGAACCATGTCATGCTTAAAGATTGCTACGAATTTAGCCGACAAAACCAGAAGAAAGTTGGTCAATTCGCTTCTGCTTTTGATTGCGACGCTCAGCGACAAAACTTCATTTGCCTACAACGGACTTTTAGATTTGAATATATCTCCCGAAGATATAGGCAACGAAGCGTTGGATGCTCTCAACGCGCTTGCGTCAAAGGGTATGGCAAATAGCGAAAGCGCAGGACGTTATGGGGACAATAATCAATACGGCGCAACCAATGAATATTCCGAGGACGGCGATGACGACGCATTAGCGGGACTTGGCGAGGACATGACCCAAAAAGCCAAGGACGGCAAGCTTGACCCGGTAATCGGCAGGGACGAAGAAATCAATCGCATAATAGAGATACTTTCGAGAAGAAAGAAGAACAACCCTATTTTGATAGGCGAGCCGGGCGTAGGTAAGAGCGCGGTCGTAGAGGGCTTAGCGCAAGCGATTATTCAAGGCAAAGTGCCTGAACAGCTCAAAAATAAGCGAGTATTTTCTCTGGATATGGCTAGTCTGCTTGCAGGTACGAAGTATAGAGGCGAGTTTGAAGAAAGGCTAAAGAAAGCTATTACACAGCTCAACAAAAGAGGCGATACCATACTCTTTATTGACGAAATTCATACCATTGTTGGCGCAGGAAGCACTGAGGGCAGTATGGACGCCGCCAATATCTTAAAACCTCAACTTGCGAGGGGCGAGTTGCAGACGATAGGCGCTACGACCTTAGAAGAGTATCGCAAGTACTTTGAAAAGGACAGCGCGTTGGAACGCAGATTCCAGACCGTGACGGTAGACCCGCCGTCCGTAAGCGACACCATCACTATACTTCACGGCTTAAAGAGTAAGTATGAAGAGCACCACGGCGTGCAGATTACTGACAGCGCAATTACTGCCGCGGCGGTAATGAGCGACAGATATATCAACGACAGATTTTTGCCTGACAAGGCTATAGACCTTATTGACGAAGCCTCGTCAAGAAAGAGAATACACGGCTCATCGCTTCCGCAAGAGATACAAAAACTTGAGGACGATATCAAAAAGGCTGAGAGCGCAGAGCAGACGTACGCAAGTATGACCGAGTACGATAAGGCTCAAGAAGTCAAGGCGCATAAGTTGGAACTTGAAAAACAACTCAAAGACGCTAGAAACAAGTGGGCGATTGACACCAGCGCAAGCAATATGAGCATTGACGAAACGGATATCGCCAATATCGTGTCGTCTTGGACGAAGATACCCGTCACCAAACTCACGCAGAGCGAGAGCGAAAAACTCTTGGGTATGGAAGAAATTCTTAAGAAGAGAGTTATCGGTCAGGACGAAGCAGTAGAGGCGATATCGCGCGCCGTAAGAAGAGCGAGAGTGGGTATCAAAGACCCCAAAAGACCTATCGGTTCGTTTATCTTCCTCGGACCTACGGGCGTAGGTAAGACGGAGCTTAGCAAAGCGCTTGCCGAAGCCATGTTCGGCGACGAAAATCTTATGATAAGAGTGGATATGTCTGAGTATATGGATAAAGTCAGCGTGTCCAAACTTATAGGCTCTGCTCCGGGATACGTCGGCTTTGAAGAGGGAGGACAGTTGACGGAAAAGGTGAGAAGAAAACCGTATTCTGTAGTACTGTTTGACGAGATAGAAAAGGCTCACCCCGAAGTATTCAATATACTTTTGCAAATACTTGACGACGGCGTGCTTACAGACTCTCACGGCAGAAAGGTAGACTTCAAGAATACCGTAATTATTATGACGTCCAACATAGGCGCAAGCGAAATAAAGGCTACGCCGAGATTGGGCTTTGGCGCAACGGCGCAAGACGACTACGAGAATATGCGTCAGGCGCAAATGTCTGCTCTTAAAAAGACCTTGAAGCCGGAATTTATCAACCGTATCGACGATATAATCATATTCCGTCCACTTCAAGACGAGGATATGTCCAAGATTATCACGGTAATGACGGCAGGTCTTAAAAAGCGTCTTGGCGAGAAAGATATAAATATCGACGTCAGCGAAAAGGCTATGAAACTCATAGTATCTAAAGGCGCAAATAAGGAGTACGGCGCAAGACCGCTACGCAGAGCTTTGCAGAGAATGATTGAAGACGAACTCAGCGAGCGTATCCTCAAAGGCGAGTTTGCTATCGGCGATTATATCGATATAGACGCCAACGACGAAGCGTTGACTTTTACTAAAATGTCAACTAAAGCCACAACGCAACCGGCAGAAGACAAAGAAGAGAATAAATGAAAAAGACTTTTTTGAAATCAAGTTCAATCGCAATAGTTTTGAC
>CAMWPK010000040.1 GCA_947176115.1 uncultured Clostridia bacterium | reverse complement strand
CGGCATACGAGATCCTGAGATGTCTCGTGGGCTCGGAGATCTGTATCAGAGACAGCCGCTAGTGTATCCTCTTGACTTAGCGTCGGGAGTCTTTGCGTACAATTCTCTTATAGCAGTAAAAACATTGGTATACGTCGCAGGGTTGGAACGCGGAGTTCTGCCTATCGGACTTTGGTCTATGGCAATTACCTTGTCGAGTTCTTCAATGCCCAATATCTCTTTGCAATTCAAAGGCTTTTCTTCACTGCCGTTGAGTTGATTCTGCAATACAGGATAAAGTACCTCATTGATAAGCGAAGACTTACCGCTACCGCTTACGCCGGTGATTACGCAAAAAGTACCAAGCGGTATATCTACGTTGATACGCTTGAGATTGTTCTTGAAAGCGCCCTTGATTTGCAAAAATTTGCCATTGCCCTCACGTCTTTGCTGAGGGAGTTCTATTACTTCTCTTCCCGACATATACGCTCCGGTAATCGAGTTCTCGCATGCCATAACTTGATCGGGAGTTCCGCATACTACGACTTCTCCGCCGTTGACGCCGGCGCCGGGTCCTATATCGACAATATAATCGGCTTCGCGCATCGTATCCTCGTCGTGCTCTACGACGATAAGAGTATTGCCTAAGTCCCTCAATCGCTTCAACGTCGCCAAGAGTTTGTCATTATCCCTTTGGTGTAGACCTATGCTTGGCTCGTCCAAGATATAGAGTACGCCCACGAGTCCGCTACCTATCTGCGTAGCAAGACGTATTCTCTGAGCTTCTCCGCCGGAAAGCGTAGCTGAAGAACGAGTAAGCTGGAGATAGTCAAGACCTACGTTGACTAAAAATCCAAGACGCGCCTTTATTTCTTTCAAAATTTGATTGGCGATAAGCTCTTGAGTAGTATTGAGCTGTAGATTCTCAAAAAACTCCAACGCTTTGTCTATAGAAAGCGCGCACACCTCGTGGATGTTAAGCCCGCCTACAGTCACTCCCAAAACCTCTTTCTTGAGCCTCTTACCGTCGCATACGTCGCAGTGAGCTTCGGCAAGATATTTGGAGAGCTCTCCTCTCATAAATTCAGACGTCAATGACTTGTATTTGTCCATAAAGTGATTGGCTACGCCGTCAAAGTTGTAATTCGTCACGCCGTCGGAAAATCTTCTATTGACCTGAACCTTTTCGCCGTCGCCGTATAGCAAAACGTTCAGAACCTTTTTGGGCAGATCTTTAACGGGAGTATTCGTAGAGAAGTTGTATTTTTTACCAAGCGCTTCGTATATCGTACGAGGATAGTTGAAATAATCCATACTCCAACCGCCTACGTCAAGCGCGCCCTCGCTGATTGCTTTATCCCACTTGACAAACTTTTGGGTATCAAGAACGTTCTTAAATCCCAAGCCGGAACACTCCGGACAAGCGCCAAATGGCGAATTGAAAGAAAACATTCTGGGTTGTAATTCTTCAATGCTTATATCGCAGTCGGGACAAGCGTACTTTGTAGAATAGAGAGATACCTCGCCGTCTACTTCTACTTCGACAAGTCCGTCAGCAAGTTTAAGAGCCGTTTCCAGACTATCGTTAAGACGTCTGCCTACTTCTTCTTTGATTACTATTCTATCGACGACGATTTTGATATTGTGCTTAAAGTTTTTGTCGAGAGTAACTTCTTCGTCGAGTATATTGTACTCGCTACCGTCTACTATCAGTCTGCTGTAACCGCTCTTGCGGTATCCGTCAATTTGCTTAGAATACTCGCCCTTTCTACCTCTTACGACAGGAGCAAGTACGCGGACTTTTGCTCCAACGCCTACGCTCATAACCTTGTCTGCGATTTGGTCAACCGACTGCTGAACTATCTCCTTTCCGCAATTAGGACAATGCGGAATACCTATTCTTGCATATAATAGTCTGAGATAATCGTATATCTCCGTCACCGTACCCACAGTGGAACGCGGATTGTGCGACGTAGTCTTTTGGTCAATGGATATAGCAGGCGAAAGACCGTCTATATAGTCCACGTCAGGCTTGTCCATTTGCCCCAAAAACTGTCTTGCGTATGACGAAAGACTTTCCATATATCTGCGCTGTCCCTCAGCAAAAATCGTATCAAATGCAAGCGACGACTTACCGCTTCCGCTCAAGCCGGTCAATACCACGAGTTTATCGCGCGGTATCTGAACGTCAATATTCTTTAAGTTGTGAACTCTTGCGCCTTTGATTGTTATCTTTGTATCCATTTGGTTTTCCTACCTAATTCGTACTTTTCTACCGACTGCGTATATCAGTCGTAACTTACGTTATTATTTATATTATTATATATTATTTATCAATATATATTGTTCTTACCTCAAACGCCCCCTTTTCGGCGAGTGCAGTTGCCCTCGCCACTTTCCCCTCAAGGGGACAGCAAGACGTTTACTAAATACTAGCTTTACACCCATTAGGCGTGAGGTAGTTTATATCTATGCGGTCATTTCTTTAGCAAAGATTTTAACACAGCAATCTGCTCTCGATATTTAATCGCCAACTCAAAGTCCAAGTTAGACGATGCGACTTTCATTGCTGACGTCAATCTCGCAAGTTCTCTTGAGATATCCTTTTGGGAAGTAGGTTTCTTATCCTCTACCTTTTTGGATATTTCCAAAGTATTGGTGATTTCTTTGACTATTGTCTTTGGCGTAATTCCGTGTTGCGCGTTGTACTGGCTCTGAATTTCTCTACGGCGGTTGGTTTCTTCAATTGCTCTCTTCATACTGTCCGTCATTACGTCGGCGTACATGACGACTTTTGCTTGAGAATTTCTTGCCGCTCTGCCTATGGTCTGTATGAGTGAAGTTTCGCTACGCAAAAAGCCTTCTTTATCAGCGTCGAGAATTGCGACAAGCTGTACTTCCGGAATATCCAAGCCCTCTCTTAAAAGATTGATGCCTACAAGGACGTCAAACTCGCCTTTGCGAAGTCCCGCTATTATCTCAACTCTTTCCAACGTGTCTATGTCGGAGTGCATATACTTGACTTTGATATGTCTTTCCGTAAGATACGCCGTCAAACTCTCCGCCATTTTTTTTGTAAGAGTGGTTACTAGCACTCTGGCTTTTTTGTCTACAGTGTCGTTGATACGGGATATAAGGTCGTCTATCTGTCCTTCTATCGGGTGTATCTCCACCTCTGGGTCGATAAGTCCCGTAGGTCTTATTAGTTGCTCCACCACTTGTCCGGCTTGGTCTAGTTCATACTTGGCAGGCGTAGCCGATACGCATATCATTTGTCCAACTCTTTCGTCAAACTCGTCGAATTTAAGCGGACGGTTGTCGTATGCCGACGGTAGCCTAAAGCCGTAGTCTACAAGGTTGACTTTACGGGATAAATCACCGTTGAACATTGCCCTAACTTGTGGCAAAGTCATATGGCTTTCGTCTACGAATAATAAAAAGTCCTTTGGAAAGAAGTCCAACAAAGTGTACGGCGGTTGTCCGACCTCTCTGCCGTCAAAATACCTTGAATAATTTTCTATGCCTGAACAATATCCCATTTCCTTTATCATTTCAAGGTCGTAACTAACTCGCTCTTTAAGTCTTTGCGCTTCCAAGAGTTTGCCTTGCTGAGTAAAGAGTTCAACTTGCTCTACCATATCGGCTCTTATTCTGTCAAGGCAAGCGTCGCGTTTCTCTTTCTCCACAACGTAATGAGTAGCAGGAAAAATATTGACGTGCTTTAGTCCGCATACCGTCTTTGCCGAAACGGGGTCAAACTGAGAAATCTTGTCAATCTCATCTCCCCAAAACTCTACTCTAATTGCATAATCCGAACTTTCTACGGGGAATATTTCAACTATATCTCCGCGTACTCTGAAAGTTGCGCGGACAAACTCTATATCGCTTCGCTTGTACTGTATCTCAACAAGATTGTCAAGCAATGCATCTCTGTCTATTGTCATACCCTCGCGCAAGGAGATTGCCAACGCAAAGTATTCCATAGGCGCGCCTAAACCGTATATGCAAGATACTGACGATACTACTATGACATCTCTGCTCTCGCATAACGCGCTTGTCGCCGAATTGCGAAGTCTGTCTATCTCGTCATTGATGGACAAGTCTTTCTCAATGTAGGTATCCGTGCGCGGAATGTACGCTTCAGGCTGGTAGTAATCATAGTATGATACGAAATACTCTACTCTGTTGTTTGGAAAAAATTCTCTAAACTCATTGCAAAGTTGCGCAGCCAAAGTCTTGTTGTGCGCAATAACTAAAGCGGGACGGTTGCATTCTTTTATGACGTTTGCCATAGTAAAAGTCTTACCGCTACCCGTTACGCCAAGCAAAACTTGAGTACGCAAACCGTCGTTTACGCCCTCTACAAGTTTTTGTATTGCCTGCGGTTGGTCTCCGCAAGGAGAAAATTTGCTCTTGAGTTCAAACATATTTAGGTGTATTTTAGCACAAATGTTCGCATTTTGCAACTATTACAACAAAGATTTTGTCGATAAATTGCAGATATTTTGGGTGAATTATGTAATAATGAAAAATTAACTTAAACCTACATAAATTCTTGACATAAAATCAAAGTAGTTATCAATAAAATTATTTTTCTTTTTTCTTTCTAGGTTTTGGAAGCGGTGTAACCTTTTCCAGTTTTTCTACGACTTTAACAGCTAAGTCGGAATCGTCTATATCTAATATATAATGTTCTTTCGAGCCTTTATAAGGAATACCCTTTGACGCGTCAGCTAAATCGTCGGATACAACGTCAAGAATTTTGACGTAGACAGTATCGTCGCAAACCAAAAGAACCGGCTTATCATTGACGTATACCATATACTCGCCAAACATCTTTTTGTAGCGAACGTCGCCTGCCTTTCTAACTTGCTCGCATACGTATTCAATAAATTCAACCGAAGTCGCCACGCTCTACCTCTTTATTATGAAAAAATGGATTTTAGTATTGAACCTATGATAAAGCTGAGAACTGCTCCCGATACCGTCAAAGCTATCTTCATTTTGACTTGTCTTTTTTCCTTTGCCATTTGGTATGCAAAGTCGTATCCGCCTTTTTGAAGCGTAATGCAATAATACTCTTCGCCCTTTTTCTCCGTGGTAATAAGTTCAAAATAACCTTCGCTTACAAGAGCTTTCAAAGACGGCGCAAGCTCGCTCTTTTTGAATTGAATAGTATATGGCATAGACGATAGTAAATCATTTTGCGATATCAGACAAGTGCCGTCCTTTTCGACTGCCTTGTAATATACTGCTTTCATAAGCTGTTTAGTTTTCTTATTGAGCATATATACCTCACATCAAAAGATTTATTATAATACCGCCCAGTATACCAAAGACAAGTCCCATAATACTGCCGGAAATCAATCCGCCAAGAAAGCCTCTGCCCATAGCGCCTTTCTTCAACTTCTTGATTTCAAATTTTCTCTTTTTTACGGCTTCCCCGGTCGTAGGCATAACCACCAAACTTCCGTTTTCGTCCGTCTTTATAAAGGCGTTGTCAAGCCCTTCGGCTTCTTGACCGCTAGCGTCTGCTTGCGCTTTCATCTGCTCAAGGTACGCTTTGTATTCCTGCACGAGTACTCTCGCCTTGTCCGTCAAGGTAAAGCATACTTCTTCGTCGTCGGCATACTTATTGATAATACAACCGTTCATCTTGAGTTCTTTCCACAAGCCTTGCAAGTCTATAGGCGTATCTTCTTGTGTATTGATTGCCTTGAGGTCCTCCCACTCTGCGACAATATACTTGTTGTCAGGATATTTGTCGCAAAGGTCTACAAGGTACAAAGTTGCCGAATTTGTCAACATAACTGCCTCTGTCTATTTTATTTACTTTTCTACTCTAATTACGTTGTCTACGCTGATAACGTTCTTAAGGCTCTTGATTTCTTCGATTGCGCCCTTCATAGCGTTCTCGCTCGTCATGTGCGTAATGAATACGATAGGAACGATTTCCTTATTCTCTTCTTGACGCATTTGAGCAATAGATACCTTATGCTTTTTGAATACGCTCGCTATATCTGCTATTACTCCGCTGACGTCTCTTGCGCTAAGTCTTAGATAATACTCGCTCTCAAAGTCGGTGACGATTTCCTTTTTGTCCATTACGTCAAACATCTCGCTATATCTTGCGTGCTCTACCTGCCTTGCGCAGAATACGATGTCGCTGACGATTGCGCTACCCGTAGGCAATGCGCCTGCGCCTCTGCCGTATATCATTATATCGCCTACTGCGTCGCCTACTACGAATACTGCGTTAAAAGAGCCGTTGACGCTTGCAAGCGGATGAGTCTTTGGCAAGAATACCGGATGAACTCTCGCTTCAATTTGCTTGCCCTTTTGCTTAGCGATTGCCAAAAGTTTGATAACAAAGCCCATCTCCTTGGCAATTCTTATATCTTCTTTTGTGATTTTGGTTATGCCCTCTCTGTATATCAAATCAACGGGTACTCTCTTGTTGAAAGCAAGAGAAGAAAGTATGCTCAACTTGTAAGAAGAGTCATAGCCCTCTACGTCGGCTACCGGATTTGCCTCTGCATATCCCAACGCCTGAGCGTCTTTTAGCACGTCTTGATAGTCAGCGCCCTCTTCAGTCATTCTCGTGAGAATATAGTTGGTGGTGCCGTTGATGATAGTCTTGATTTCCTGTATGCCGTTGGCTTGCATAGCCTGCGTCATGGTTCTGATAATAGGCATACCGCCACCTGTCGTAGCTTCATAGTAAAGACCTGCGCCTGTCTTTTGAGCAGACTTTTCAAGTTCCGGCCAGAACTTTGCAAACATCTCCTTATTGGAAGTAACTATGCTCTTACCTGCTTCCAAAGCCTTGATAAGAAAAGTCCTTGCAGGCTCTGTTCCGCCCATACACTCGACTACGATGTCTACGCTTGGATTAGCGCATATCTCGTCAATATCCTTAGCAAGTATGGACAAATCAAGCCCAAGTCCGGTAACTCTATCCGGCACTCTATCCAATACGGCGGTTATGTCAATATCTACTCCGTATTCTTTAGCTATCTGACTTTTGCGGTCAATCAAAATTTTGCAAGTTCCTCCGCCGACAACTCCAAGTCCGAGTACGGCTACGCCAACTTTTTTCATATAATTCTCCTGATTATAAAATTTTACAGTATTATTTTATATTATTTTTTATTGCTTGTCAATTCATATCATAGATGATTTTAAGTCCTTTCAAAGTCAACGACCTATCTACGATATCTATTACTTTCTCGTCGTCAATGCCGAGTACGACTTCGCTAAGCCCGCCTGTCGCAATGACTTTTACGTCGTCGTAACCGCTCTCTTGTTTGAGCTTTTTGACAATGTACTTAACCATACCCGTCGAACCGTAAACCATACCGGCTTGTAATGCCGACACCGTAGACTTGGCAATAATGCTTTCCGGTCTGACTATCTCTACCCTTGGCAACTTAGCCGTATTGTTGACGAGCGCTTCCAAGCCTGTAATGATACCGGGAGCTATACAACCGCCCAAAAATTCGCCTTTAGGAGAAATTAGGTTAAAGGTAGTAGCTGTACCGAAATCCACGACGATACAAGGTCCGCCGTAAAGTCTATAAGCCGCAACGCTGTTGACAATTCTGTCTGCGCCGACTTCTTGCGGATTGGAGTACTTGATATTGAGTCCCGTCTTGACGCCTACGCCCACCATAATAGGCTTTTTGCCGAGATAGTATTCGCAAGCATGCTCTATCGTGTAGTTGAGCGACGGTTGAACTGACGACATTATTACGCCGTCAAACTTCTTGAGATCGATATTTTTTGATCCAAATAGACCAGTAAAAATTATGCCAATCTCGTCCGCCGTCCTGATGACTTTAACTGACAATCTCCACGACTCTACGAGCGTATTTTTGTCATATACGCCCAATTTGATATTGGTATTACCCACGTCGATTACAAGTAACATTGTAACTCCTTTATGACTTTTATTCCGACTTTGACAAGTCGCTTACTTATTCTTTTTCCACTTTAGCTTTTTCTATATTCTCCGCCTTAGAAGAAAAGTCGTCTACTATAATCTCCTTGCCCATCTTCGGCGGTGGCACTAAACGAGCTTGACGAAGCGCTACTACAATAGGCGGTACCAAAATAGAGAAAGTAATAATCTCTATAAGGAAATTTATACCAAACCAAGTTAGAATAAGTTCTAGACTTATCTTAGTACCGTTGGTGAGAACTTTGCCGTTGTATAGCAGTACTGTAAAAAGCCCGCAAAACAACGTATTTGTCACTACTCCAAGCGCAGTACTTACCCCGCTTATTACTCCGTCGATAGCGTATATTTGCTTTTTATTGATAAGTTCTTTGTGAGAGTCGGTAATGATATACTTAGGTCGCAAAAATGCTTTGCGAAGTCCAAAACCAACAAAATAACTCACTACCCCTATCAAAATTCTCGGCACCATACATACTAGCGGATTTTGCCATACCGGCGCCATAGGTCCCGCAGCCTTGGTGGTGAACCAAGCAATTTGATTGACCGTAGCCATAAGCACGCCGAGTATAATAGTCATTTTGAAATCATAACCCTGCGCAATTATGAGAAGCGGTAAAATCATAAACGCTAATGTTACTGTCCCAAATGATATAGGGAAAAAACAGAAGAAGATTGTCAGCGCCAACATCAGCGCTAAGATTGCCAGATTCTTTGATCTGCGCGTCTTTGGGCTCTCGCCCGCTACTAAATTAGACATAAAACACCTCGCTTGAGTTCCGACCCGATGGAAGTCCCAATAAAACACAATTTTATTGGTATTTCGGGTATAGATACCCATCTTTAATGGTAATAAAATTTTTCGGACATACGGTCAGTTAAGTACCGTTGTCCGAAAACAGTATACGATAGTGATAATAAAATTGCAAGTGTTTTAACTATTATTTGACAAATCATCCTTGTTGCCATCATGCTCTTGCAGAGTGGCATTGTATTTCTTCCGATACCTAGTAAAATTGATAATCTCCCACACCGTATCTACAATAAATACGGGCAAAAATACAAAAACTGTGAACTTCCAATACAAATCGGTAAATACTGCGACAAACGCCACCCATATTATAAACACTGCCGACGTGATTATGCCTTTGAATATTTTGTACGGCAACGGCTTTATCGAAAAGCTTAGCCACCAAGTAAGAAAGTTGTATTTTTGCATAATTAAATTTTAGCACAATAGCGCAACTATGTCAATTTGTAAAGTAAATTTTGTCATTTCGATAGATTTCTCAACTACGCTCGAAATGACATAATAGTTCTACTCCGCACATATACTCTAATATGACAAAGGTCAAATGGCTGTGGAGCATTGCTATAGCAATGGGGATAGTGTTGCTCTATGCATCGCTCAGCGCATATTTTGTGAAAATAAACGGGTGGTATGAAGAACTTCTACTGCCTGCTATTGCGCTTCCTCCAAAAGGTATGGCGGTAGGCTGGAGCCTAGCGTATATTGTCAATATCATAATAATTGCCAGACTTATATTCCATAAAGAAAATTCAATAATTATATTACCGCTGGTGATTCTAGGTATACTAAACATACTTTGGTGTATGGTATTCTTTACTTTTCACTCCCCACTCGCCGGTTTTGTGATTTTGATAATTGCTTGCTCGCTTATTTTGGCTATATTCGTAATGACGATACGCCGTGATACCATTGCCATGATACTTCTTGAACCGCTATTTGCGTGGTATGTGTACCTGACGATAGTAACGTATTTCATCGCGTTTAATTAGACGCAAATAAAAATCGGCGAAAGAGATTGTTCTCTTCCGCCGAAGTATTTATCATATGTAGTTCTGTAACAATTAAGTACTATTACCTTTTACTTACAGCAACAGCAAAGCGCTACGATAACCGGTATAATACAACTGCAATCACAGCCACACTTGCTTGAGCCACATGAATTGCCACCGCAACCACAGCACATAAGCAAGATGATGAGCCATAAGCAGTTGCATCCACAGCCGTTGTTAGCGTTTTCGGAATAGCATTGATTGTTTGCGCAACCGCAATCGTTAAAGTTCGTCATTACAATTTCCTCCATAGTTTTTGA